>JAAZMG010000295.1 GCA_012798935.1 Tissierellia bacterium
TAATTGGATATATAGTATGATATAATATTAAGTATAGACAATGTTTTACAGAATTATAATAGAAATTTATTGTTTAAAAATATAAAACAAAGGCAAGTGAAAGGATGTTAGGATGAGTAAAATACTGGTATTAGCAGAGAAACCTTCTGTAGGTAGGGATATAGCAAGGGTTTTAAAATGTAATAAAAAATCCAATGGTTATGTGGAAGGGGATAGATATATTGTTACTTGGGCCTTAGGTCATTTGGTAACTATAGCTGATCCTGAAGGATATGATAAAAAATATAAGGATTGGAGAATTGGGGATTTACCTATGTTACCTTCCTATTTAAAACTTGTAGTTATAAAACAAAGCAGCAAACAGTTTCACATAGTCAAAAAACAGATGAGTAGGAAAGATGTATCTGAAATTGTCATTGCCACAGATGCCGGCAGGGAGGGAGAACTTGTTGCCAGGTGGATTATAGAAAAGGTAGGTGTGAATAAACCTATTAAGCGACTTTGGATATCTTCTGTTACAGACAAGGCTATAATAGATGGATTTAACAATTTAAAGTCTGGTAAATCCTATGAAAATTTATATGAATCAGCAGTAGCCAGGGCAGAGGCAGATTGGGTAGTAGGTATTAATGCTACTCGTGCTTTGACTTGTAAGTATAATGCTCAACTTTCATGTGGTAGAGTCCAAACTCCAACTCTTGCCATGATTGCACAAAGAGAAGAAGAAATTAAGAACTTTAAGCCAAGGGAGTATTATGGAATTACTGCTACTGTTAACAATTTAAAATTAACATGGCAGGATAGCAAAACCAAAGATACAAGAACCTTTGACAAAAGCAAATCTGATGAGCTTTTAAAAAATATAAAAGGGAAAGACGGTAAAGTTATAGATGTAAATAAAATAGATAAAAAAGCTTTCCCACCTAAATTATATGATTTAACAGAGCTTCAAAGGGATGCAAATAAGATTTTTAATTATTCTGCAAAGGAAACCCTATCTATTATGCAAAGATTATATGAAAGACATAAGATATTAACCTATCCAAGGACTGATTCTAGGTATATTACTAATGATGTAGTTGCTACTTTAGAAGATAGAGTTAAGGCTTGTAACATAGGCCCTTATAGTAAAATAGCTTCTAAAATTTTAACAAAGCCTATAAAAGGAAACAAATCCTTTGTAGATAATAGCAAGGTAACAGATCATCATGCTATTATTCCAACGGAAGAGAGGGTACCTTTAAGTGAGTTAAGCGATAAGGAAAGAAAAATATATGATTTAGTGGTGAAACGATTCTTAGCAGTTTTATATCCTCCTTTTGAATATGAGCAGACGACTATAAGAGCAAAAATAGGTGATGAAATTTTTATTGCAAAAGGTAAGAGAGTTATAAAACTAGGTTGGAAAGAAGTCTATTCAAATAATTACGAGGATGACGAAGATGATGATATTTCCGAGCAAAGATTACCAGTAATAAATAAGGGAGATAAATTAAAAGTTTCTTCTATTCAACAGACTAAAGGGAAAACTAATCCACCAGCATATTTTAATGAAGGGACATTGCTATCAGCTATGGAAAACCCAAAAAGATACATGGCCGGTGAGAGTAAGGATTTAATTAAAATAATTGGAGAAACAGGTGGTATTGGAACTGTAGCTACAAGGGCAGATATTATTGAGAAACTATTTAACACCTTTTTGATTGAGAAAAGGGGTAAGGATATATTCATTACTTCTAAGGGCAAGCAGCTTTTAGATTTAGTACCAGAGGATTTAAAATCTCCAGCTTTAACGGCTGAATGGGAACAAAAATTAAGTGCTATAGCTAAAGGGAAACTCAATAGGAAGGCTTTCATAAATGAAATGAAAGAATACTCAAAGACCATTGTAAAAGAAATAAAAAATAGCGATCAAGTATATAGACATGATAATTTAACAAGAAACAAATGTCCTGAATGTGGTAAGTATATGTTAGAGGTAAAGAGCAAAAAAGGAAAGATATATATTTGCCAAGATAGAGAATGTGGACATAGGGAAAATATTTCAAAAATCACAAATGCTAGATGTCCTAAATGTCGAAAGAGATTAGAATTACGTGGACATGGGGAAGGTCAAACATTTACTTGCAGTTGTGGTTATCGGGAAAAGCTTTCTACATTTAATGAGAGAAGAAAAAAAGAGAAGAATAGACCTTCAAAAAAGGATGTATCCAGATATATGAAAGAACAGAAAAAGCTAAACAATGAGCCAATTAATACTGAATTAGCCGATGCCTTGGCAAAACTTAAACTAAAATAATATCTTAAATTAAAGTAATAAAATAGTCAAAGGATCTAATCTTGATCCTTTGACTCATTTTATTATTTATTCAACTTAATCAATTTATTAAATATCTCTTCATTTTCCTTTATTATATTTTCATTACCTAATACACATAAATAGTCTTCTTTCATCGTATCCTCAAGAAGAGGAGAAAATGCCTTGATATCATTAAGTTTTGTACTTAAAACTTCCTCTCTGGTTTTTTGTATATCCTCTTGGCTAATATTTGATATATACCTAATTGTGGCTATTTGTCCTTTCATATGTGGCGTCATAGCAGGGTCTAATCGGCTTATAGAGCCTATAATATATGTTGTTAGCTCATCTTTATCTATATTTAAATTTTTGATATAATCTGCCATACCATCATAAGCTTTTAAGGTTTCCTTAAGATTAGGGTCACGGTAGGAGAAAGTAGTCATATGTCCCACTCTATTAAAGGATATACCTGCACCATAGGCTCCACCCTGTGCTCTAATTCTATTGTGGAGGTAATCTCCATTTAATATGGTGGCTAAAACTCGCATATTACCATTGTAGCTATAGCCAAGCTTTTTGAAATTATAACCTTTAGATACATATTGAACATTGGCAGATGAAAGTATTCCTTCATTTAATTTTATCTCGGAGAAATTGTATTCTTTAGAGTCCAATTTTTCTTTATTAAGGTTTTTAGTTATAATTTTCAAGTTATCCTTAAACATAGAAAAATCATCTTTATCTCCTGTAAAGGATATAATCAAATTATTTGCATTAAATATACTATTATAAACCTTGTTAAGATTAGACATAATCTTTTCACTATTATTATCAAAGTTCTCAACAATATCAGAGATAAACCAGTAGAAGTCTAATCCCTTTAATTGTTCTTTATATTTTCCAGAAGGTGAAAAATAAGACCCAACTCTTTGAGAAACTATGGAATGCCCTACATTGAATATATTCATTTCAATTCTTGATTTAATTTGTTGCAGCAGTTCTTTAATCCGTTTTTCATCTTCTATCTTTGATTCTATAATCAATTCAGCTATAAGCTCCATTAGTTTTACTATATTGTCTCCTATAGCTTTACCTTTGATGATGAACTTAGGATAGTATATATTATCGTTGTCCCTTTCAGTATATACATCAGCGTCAAAATCGATGCCTCCAGTATTTATATATATTTCATTTGAAAGCTCCGAGTAAGTTTTAGTTTTTGTATCTATTTTTCCTATAATTCCTGCTAATAGATTGATATAAGGTATTAATTTCTCATCCACCATATCCATATCGAAATACAAATCTACATAGGCAATTTTACTTGTAAATATATTATGGAAAAGCAAAGTAGTATCTCCATCTTTAATTATCTTTTGAGGAATTATCTCAGCCTTAGGGTCCACATCGGATATGGAAAGCTTAGGAATAGTAGCTCTAGCTTCTGGTGTATCCTCAGATAATTGCATTTCTTTAAGCTTTTTATTTTTTGTAATCAATATTTCAACTTCTTTTTCAGTTAAGGAATTTTTATATTTGGCTAGTTTTTCTTCTAATACTTTATCTTTTTCCTCCCCTAATCCTTTTTTAGGGCTTATTATAACTAAAGAGCTGTGAGGATTATTGATAATATGTTTTTCAATAAATCGTTCAAAATAATTTGTATCTATATTTGATTTTAATCTATCTAAAGTTTCATCATACCCAAGATGAGTTGTAGGCTCACCATTATATAGCCAGCTATCTAAGGATTGTATATTATAAATTATGCCTTTAGTTGGGAACCTAGAAGCTTCACGTAAGCTATATTCAACTATATTGATGCAAGCTTCAATTAGTTTTTTATCAATTCCATCTCTAACTAAATTATCAAGGGTTTCAAAAACAACCTTTTCAAACTTTTCTTTTTTATCTATAGATGTATTTTTTGCTACAACACCAAAACTTGTTTGTAATCCATCAGTACTTACAGGGAAAATATCTTCTCCAATTCCTGCATCAATCAATGCTTTTTTAAGTGGGGCCGCAGGGAATTCAATCAACAACTGGCCTAATATAGCTGTCATTAAGTAGATTTCTGGATCTGTATTTTTTCCTAATACAAAGTTTAAACTTAAGTAATCACGGTTTTTATCATTTTCATCTTTTGAAATTGGATAATAAGCTTTTAATTCATTTCTTGTTTTAAAAGGTTTTTGAACTTGAATAGATGAATCCACTTCAGTTTTATCGAAATTTGACAGATAGTTTTCATCTATGAAAGATAATTGTTTTTCAATATTTCCATTACCATAAAGATATATATAGCTATTAGAAGGATGATAAAATTTTCTATGAAAGTCTAAAAATTCTTCATAACTAAGTTCGGGAATAATATCCGGATTTCCACCAGAGGAATATTGATAACAAGTATCTGGATAAAGGGATTTACCTATATTATCTCCTAATATTCTTTCAGGAGATGAATAAGCTCCTTGCATTTCATTATAGACAACACCTTTAAATCTAATTTTATCTTCCTTATCGAATAATTCATAATGCCAACCTTCTTGCATAAATATTTCAGGTATTTCATAAATTTTTGGATAAAAAACAGCGTCCAAATATACATCCATTAAATTGAATAAATCCTTTTCGTTTCTACTAGCTACAGGATATAAAGTTTTGTCATTAAAAGTCATAGCATTGATAAAGGTTTGCAGTGAACCTTTCACCATATCCATAAAGGGTTCCTTAGTCTTGTATTTTCTAGAACCAGATAAAACACAATGTTCAATGATATGAGGGACTCCTGTGCTATCCGATGGTGGTGTTCTAAAGCCTATAGAAAAGACTTTATTATCATCATCGTTTTCCAAATGTAATAATCTTGCCCCAGATTTTTCATGGTAAAATACTTTTGCAGTTGATTGTATTTCATTTATTTTATATTTTTCTATAAGCCTAAATCCATGGTAAGTTTTATTTGTTTCAAAATTCATATTTTTCCTCCTCTAATTAGTTTTATTCAAAGATATGGGAATAAATAATTTATTATTATCAGTTTTTTGATCGTTGAACATACTTAAGGCATAATCCCTTATAAAATTAGGAGCAGAGGCCTGTAATAGCTTAAAACCCTCTGTATTGAAGATATGATATAATTCATAGTTTCTAAAACCCCCAAAATAACTTAAGTTTAATACAGAGATTGTTTCTGATATTGCTTTCATCTCTTCATCAGAATATTTACTGATTTCCAATAGGGAGTCATAATATTTATCGTAACTGCGTTTTTGAAAGAAGTTCCTTGAATATTCCTTGAAATTAATCAAGTTTTCATCTGTAATTTTATTTTCTTTTGCCCAACCTTCTATATCAATCCTATTTGTATGGTAATCAAATCCTTTATCAGGCAAGAATTTTAATACTCCATATTGATTTGGATAGGCAATTAAACAAGATGTTGCAATATCATAAATTATTTTATTCTCTTCTTTATGGAATTTAATATCCTGTAAATGTATATGCCCAGTTAACACTATTTCTATCCCACAATTTTGAAATACTTTTATAGTTTCCCTATTATTTTCGATTGTATAATCTTCATTTATTACTCTACTATGGTCTATTAAACTATGATGCATTACTGCTATAAGTTTGGCATTATTTTCTTTAGCTAAATTACCGCATTCCTTTACCCATTCAAGAGTTTTAGCAGAAATTTCCCCACCCATTTCCGGAGAATTTCTTACTCCATTACGTTTATATTTAGCAGAATCAAGTATTAATAACCATATATCTTCGGAAGGTGTGATAAGATAACTTAAAGAATTTGGATCCCTAGATAGGGCATCTTTATAACCAAAGGAATCATATATCTCTGCAAATTCATCGCTAGTTATAGAATCGATTTTAATCAATTCATCTCCTACGTAGTTTCTAGCCCAAGGGTTTTCTATATCGTGATTTCCAGGAACTACAAATACATGGGTACCTAATTTTTTAATAGCCTTTAGCTTTTTTGCAAATTCCAAATGACTTTCTTTTTCTCCATTACCTGTTAAATCTCCAGGAATA
>JAAZMG010000296.1 GCA_012798935.1 Tissierellia bacterium
ATATCCCCATCTGTCCCTAATATATCTGATAATAACAATTCATTTCCATCCCAATCTACATTAAGAGGCTCATCGAAGGATACTTCTGATTTTAATTTATTATTACGTCTTAAATACATAAGTATTTCATTTTCTATACATTTAGATGCATAGGTGGCTAATTTAATATTTTTATCTGGATTAAAGGTATTTACTGCTTTAATCAATCCAATAGTACCTATAGATATTAAATCCTCAATACATATTCCTGTATTTTCAAATTTTCTTGCTATATAGACTACCAACCTTAAATTTCTTTCTATAAGTATTGTTTTAATACTATCATCATACTTTAACCTTTTTAAAAAATAGCGTTCCTCTTCTGGTTTTAATGGTGGTGGAAGAACTTCCCCTCCACCTATATAATAAATACCTTCCAATAGATTAAGCTTTTTAAATATTTTATAAAAAAACAGTTTAATCCTTATACGTATTTCCTTCATAGTTTCTCCCCCTATCCTAATATTTCAGGATGTAATAACCCATTATATTGTTCATCTGTTGCTAATTTGTCATTATAAATAGCAACTATTATATCTTCTGTTAAACTCTTTGTTTCATTATCTAAATAGACTTTTATGCTATCAGGTTTAAATCCTATCAATATTCCATTATCATTACCTATGGATTTAAAAGGTATCAATCTAAGTTTAATATCATCTCTCATCTCCTCCATAATCTTAGCCATAAAATTTAAGTCTAGATCTTTTTTATCTAAGTACATTTTCTTGATTAGCTCAGGAAGTATACATTCTAGAGCACCATATTCTGCAATTATAACTGGCAACTGTGATATAGGCTCCTTCAATGAATTACCTGTATCTATCAATGCAATTAGTTCTGCTTCCTTATCGTTTAACTTTATAATTACATTAGTTATATAATTTTCTTTATTTACTCTGTTTTGATAAAATTTAAATATGTATTTTATAAGTAAAACAGCTACTACTATTCCTATAATTAGAAACTTAATTAATTCATCAGAATTTTTAAATGAAAACTTAGTTAAATTTAGATTGCTATTTAAAATATAGAAAATACCTATTATTGCACCTGCAAAAGCAAAGGAGATCATGTAAAATGTAGATATTTGCTTAAAAAATAAGTTCAATCTTTCTGGATTAAAGGCTAATATGATCATAAGTATAGAAATTGAAAATTTGATAGAAAACTTGGCCATAAATTGTAATGATGGAAAAAAAACTACTAAGGTATAAATAGAACCTATCAATGCCGCAATAAATAACCTTAATTTGCTAGTTTTAGTTCTTGTAATCTTTTTAGTTACATATAATATAATAAAATTAATTATAATATTTTCTAGTAATAGGTATTCAGCATATATATACAATAGAATACCTCCTTTTTGTGAAATCTTTATACTAAAAGCCTATTCAATAAATGTAATATTTATGTCTATTATACATAACTTGTAGGTAGAAATTTGTCATTATCTAATAACAAAAAAAACGTATCTCAGCTTTGAGAAACGTTTTTTGACATTTATATATATAATTGTTTATCAATCCTTTTTTCTTAAAAAAGTTGGGATATCTAGGTCATC
>JAAZMG010000297.1 GCA_012798935.1 Tissierellia bacterium
GAAATGGGAGCACTTCTTTTTGCATATATTTGTTGCGTAAATATATTTTCTGGCTTTTCAACAGCCATTATATTAGTATAAAATGCTCTTGAAGGAAAAGGGGGTAAAAAAGCACTTATTATATATTTATCCTCAAAGCTTATTATTTTTTCTCCCCTTAACATACTTGAAATCAACTTCACATATTTAGAAACATTAAAATTCTTATCTTCCTTAAAAATATTATACATTTTGTATAGAGAAACAACCGCCTCTCTATCAAAAGCCATCCTTGCTAGCATGCCAAATTTATTTAAATCCATTTCCATTCCCCCTTAGTGGTTATCTCAGCTTAAATATTCCATATGCAAATCTATGATTTATTTCATATTTACCGTTCTTGTATTTTGCTTTTCTAATCTCTTCGACTAAATGATCTTTTATTAAATCATAATCCTTAAATATACACGCTGTTCCAGCTGCTGCACCAGTTTTATTCAACCACTTTAAAAGCTGCTCTGGTTTATCAAATGTAACTAATACCTGGCCATCCTCTACTTCTACTTTTTCAAATCCATATTGATTAAACCACTTTGTTAAGCCTTTCTTTCCACTGGGTAAATTAAATCTTATATCCATTGGTTTAATAACTTCTTCATGGTTTTTATACATTACTTTCATGAATATATCCTCTATACCAGAGAGAGTCCCCTGAACATTTGTTATAATTCCCACCATACCTCCATCATTTAAAACTTTCTTAAAAAGCTTGAATAATTCCTTATAATTAAAATATGAAAGTGCCCATCCAAAATATATTATATCGTACTTTTCTTCTGTGTTCTTTAGAAATTCAATTCCATCACAATGAACCACCTTAATTCTACTGTCCTTTAAGTTCTTCAATTTCTCAAGCATTTTATCTGAGTAATCCACTGCTGTTATTTCACAATCAATATTTTTTTCTAAAAGACTTTTACTAATATAGCCTGTACCACAAGCAAAATCCAATATTTTAAGTTTTTTATCTTTTAATATATATTGGGGATTAATTATTTTATCTGTAAATTGTCCCATTTCATTGAGCCAATGAGTATATGTTGTGGACACCTTATTATATTCCTTTCTATAATCTTCATTGTTTATAACATCTTTTTTAATAAGCTTATAGCCTAATTTAGTATAAAACACTATCTTTTTAAACATTTTTTTCTCCTCTAATAATAAAGTAATACTTTTTATCAATAAATTTAGCAATTGTGAATTTATTCTTAATTAAGTTTATTACTTCTTTACTGGTCCTAAAATACAGCTTTCCAAATAAAATATATTCGAAAACTCTTAATATCATAATTTTTATATGTTTTTTCTCAAAATCTAGTATTAATAGTTTTCCATCCTTCTTAAGTATCCTATATATTTCTTCAATAAGTTTTTTCTGATCTTTTATATGATGTAGCACATCGGACATTATAACCACATCTACGCTATTGCTATCAAAGTTTGTATTCAATGCATCTCCTAATATAGGTAATACCTTTTTATTTGCTTTAACTTTTGAAAGCATTACTTTGCTTTCATCTAGAACATATACAATCTGACAATCTTTACTTAAATAATCTGCTAATCTTCCTGTTCCTCCTCCTATATCTAAAACTACTTCATCTCCTTGGAGTTCCAAAACATCCTTTATTTCATCCATCTTATTGAGATTAAACAAGTATATAAATTTATCATAATGTTTAAAAACTCTATCAAATTTTATCAATGTATTCCCCCTATAACTAATTTGCATAACTCTTGAAATCGTATAGTTATTTTTTTATCTAAAGCCGTAACTTATGCTCATTTTACTTAATTCAAAGAAAAGTATCTTCGTAGAGCATTGATATGCATTGGATAAAATTGCTTCGGATTCGTTTCTAGCATATCTTCCACAATCTCAATTGCCTCCCATC
>JAAZMG010000298.1 GCA_012798935.1 Tissierellia bacterium
ATTTATAGTTTGACAATATAAAAATAATAATATATAATAAAAGTAGAGGTGATTATATTAATAATAAAACTAATAGACGAGAGTTAATTAATAGATACGAAAATATAATAAAAAGATGGAATAATAGTGATAACTTAATAAGATTATTTCCAGATAAATATAAAAAAATACATACGAAGCTAGAAGCATTAAAGGCAGGTGTGCCATATAGAATATACGATGTTACTGATGAACTTAAAGATATGATAATGGATATGGGTGCTAAAATAAGGGATGTACAACCATTGTTTGATGGTAGTATGCTTGGGGATAAAGTTAAATCTAATTATAAATATAAAACGGATATACCTGATTTTGTGGATGAAATAATTGAAGAAAAGTTATATAGATAGTTTTAAAAGAGGCAATTTATCGTAATTATGGATTAGTAAAGTTGAGAAAACATAATGAATAATAGAAGAAGGTGATGCATATATCAACTTGCATAACTGGTTTTGAAAAAGAACCTTCAGCATTAAATATTGGTATTCTAGGATATAATAATAAATTATCAGAATATGGATTTAGACAAATTATAGAAAACAATAAAGAACAAGTTAAAAAGATAAGTAAAAATAAGCGTATAGCGTTACTTGAAGATGGTACTCAATTGGAAACTATTCTAAATACATGCTGGCATACATTACAAGGACGTAGATTTGACCAATTGATATTGTTTGATGATAATAGATGGTTGATTTATTATTATAGAGATGAAGATATTTACAATATAAAAAAGTTTACAATGATGCTTTCAAATGTTCCAGAAGAATTTCAAATATTGAATTATGAGGATATACGATAAAAAAGACATTTTATTGATAGAAAGATGTGAAATTGATGGATACAAAACAAATAAAACAAAAATTACAAAGCAAGGAATATGATTTTTTAAGAAAAAACAAACATTTGGGTGACAATATAATGTTACTTACAACTGGCGGTTCACATGCTTATGGAACTAATGTAGCAACAAGTGATTTAGATATAAGGGGGATTGCGATAGAAAGAGAAAACGAAATACTAGGGCTATCAAACTTTGAGCAATTTGACGACAAAGCTACTGACACTACAATATATAGTTTTAGAAAAATAATCAATTTACTTTTAAATTGTAATCCAAATGTTATTGAAATATTAGGTACTAGAGATGAGCATTTATTTATCTTATCTGAAGAAGGCAAATTATTAAGAGATAATGTGGATTTATTCTTATCTAAAAAAGCATTAAATAGTTTTGGTGGATATGCCACAGCTCAATTAAGACGATTGCAAAATGCACTAGCAAGAGATAATTACCCTCAAGCAGAAAAAGAGCAGCACATACTAAATAGTATTATGGTACAAATGAATCATTTACAAAAACACTATAAAGAGTTTACCAATGAAGATATTAATCTATACATAGATAAAACAGATAGAGAAGGTTATGAAAAAGAGATTTTTATGGATATACGGCTTAATCATTATCCACTAAGAGATTTTAAAAATATTTATTCAGAAATGAGTAATGTTGTAAAGGATTATGGAAAGCTGAATCATAGAAATAAAAAGAAGAGTGACGAGGGATTAAATAAGCATGCTATGCATCTAGTAAGATTATTACTAATGGGCACAGAAATATTAGAAGGTAAAGGGATTAATACTTATAGAAAAAAAGATAGAGAGCAATTATTAGAGATTAGAGATGGCAAATATCAAAAAGAAGATGGGAGTTTTTATAAAGAATTTTTTGCTATGGTTGATTGTCTTGAAAAGAAATTAAAATATGCAGCAGATAATTCGCATCTACCAAACAAACCAGATTTCAATAAGATAGAAGAATTGGTTATAGAAATCAATAAAAATAGGTTGATTAAATGAAAATAAATATTCCAAATGATGTTAGTTTAATATTGAATGAGATAGAAAACAATGGGTATGAAGCGTATATAGTAGGTGGCTGTGTAAGAGATAGCTTGTTGGACAAAGCACCTAATGATTGGGATATATGTACTAATGCAAAACCTAATGAGATATTAAATGTATTTAAAGATTATAAAACCATACCAACAGGTTTAAATCATGGTACTATTACAGTTGTAATAAATGGAGAACATTATGAAATAACTACATTTAGAATAGATGGAGATTACTCAGACGGTAGACGACCTGATAGAGTAGAATATACAGATGATATTGTAAAAGATTTAAGTAGAAGAGATTTTACAATTAATGCAATGGCTTATAATGAAAAAGATGGATTAATAGATCCATTCTATGGATTGAATTATTTAGAACATAAAGAAATACGTTGTGTCGGTATGGCAAATGAAAGATTTAAAGAAGATGGATTAAGGATGATAAGAGCTATAAGATTTGCTTCGCAGTTAGATTTTAGAATCTCTACAGGTACATCAAGTGCGATTATAAAAAATAAAGAATTAATTACAAATATCAGTCAAGAAAGAATTAGAGAAGAACTAAATAAAATATTACTAAGCAATAATCCATCTAAAGGGATTAAATTATTGGGTGGCTTAGAATTGATTGACTATATCATTCCTGAATTATCACCATGTGTTAATTTTAATCAATATAATCTAAATCATGATAAAGATGTATTTGAGCATACGATGGCTGTTTTAGATAATATTGAACCTAAGCTGGAATTAAGATTAGCAGCACTATTCCATGATATAGGTAAACCTGATACATTTACATTAGATGAAAGCGGAATAGGACATTTTTATAAGCATCATAAAGAATCGGCAAGAATATGTAGAGATGTCATGACTAGATTGAAATATTCAAATAAAGAAATTGAATATGTATCTGAGTTAGTTTATTATCATATGATTAGATACGAGAAAATAAATTCTACTATTGCTAAGCGATTTATTAACAAAGTAGGGAAGGATAAGATAGAAGATTTATTCAAGTTATTTATTGCAGATAGAATAGGTATGAATATCCCTTGTGTTTTGAATGATATATATAAATTAAAGTTTGAATGCGAAAGAGTATTATCGGAAAAACAACCTTTGGGTGTTAAAGACTTAGATATTAATGGGTATGATTTAATGGAAATAGGGATACCACAAGGGAAAGCGATAGGAATAATTTTAAATAGTCTTTTAGAGTGTGTTTTAGAAAATCCAGAGTTAAATAATAAAAATATACTTCTGGAAATAGCTAAAAACACACATTTGTAAGGGGTAAATAGCAAATAAAAAGGATATTTTAAAAGGACGTGATAGGTAATGGACAATAATAAAGAATTATTTAAAAGAGAGTATTATTGTGAATGGATAAGATCTAAGGAATACCAAGAAGCTCACAAATTATGGTTATGGTATAATTACCACTGCGAATTATATGATAGTAAGATTTGTACTGGTAGTAATGAATATGAAGATTATATACCAGTTTCAGGTGTAGAGTTTAAATTAATTAATCAAAATGCAATAAGAAATTTAAAGCATATTCAAAAAGAAAGAGAAAATCTTAAATATAATGGAGTCAATATTAGCGATAAAGATTGGAATTTAGCTAAAAAACATTTCTATAATTATAAATTAAAAGCACTGGAAGAGGAATATAAATATTATTTTCAATAAGTATAGCTAATAAAAGGGATGTTTTAAAGAAAGGAATTGATATTATTAAAAAGAAAGAAGAGGTGTTTAAAACATGATTATATTTGAAATTGCCATAGGTGTATTTGCTGGATATTGTTGTATGTATTTTGTAAGCATGAAATTAGTTAAATCACCACCTGAAAAACTTATAGAAGAATTTTTAAAAAATATTTCAGATAAATTAAAAGAGAATAGAAAGTATAGATAAAATTATTGTTTTAAGACAAATTATAAAACGTTAAATGAAAAGGAGGATTGTATTTATGAAAATATTATTGTTAATGATATTTATGCATATAGTTGATGATTATTACCTACAAGGTTGGTTGGCTAGTGCAAAA
>JAAZMG010000299.1 GCA_012798935.1 Tissierellia bacterium
CAAATTAATTTACATTCTACTGTAGTTCTATTAAAGGAGCCGGGCTTTTAACTACTTAACTTATTTATATGGGATTTACATTCTACTGTAGTTCTATTAAAGGGCTTGCTTCTATATGCATTGATTTAACTACCTTTGGTCATGCTTTTTTGTCTATTTAATAAAAATGCTAGTTTAAAACATATTAATTTATATAGATATCTCATACTATGTCTTCCAAATACCACAATCATCAACATTGTCCATCCCCATAGTTTTTTACATTATTATAGATCGACAAGAATAAAATTAAAAAAAATTAGATGTTTTTTCATCTACTATACCTAAAAATTCTTTATCTAACCACTTTTCACTTCTACTTTTAAATACAATTAAAGAATCTTTATCTTTTCTAATATAAGCATTTAATTCTGATTTTAATTTCAAATAATTTAATTCTGTTAAATTCCCCTCAAATACAGACTTTTGAATATGGGTTAAGTATTTTTTACATATCTTAAAAACATTCCTTGATACCTTAGCTCCTTTTTTATCCGTCATTATATCATATATCAATATTATATACATAAACTTACTCACCACCAAATTTTAAATCCGTTGTATTCTTTTTCACCTATAATATCTTTTATCATCTTATAGCATTCTAATCTTATGAGATACCTATAAGATACATCTCTGCCTAATTCTTTATGGAATATTGTTTGACTAAGTCTTTTGTCATATTCCGCAAGCATCTTCTTCTTTCCTGGTTCTTTCAAGTATAAAAAATTTGACTCCTTCTCAAAATCATCTTCAGTAATCTGGTTCTTATTTAACATAGAAAATATCATACGATCACCTATAAGAGGTTTAAATATTTCTGCTATATCTAGACATAAAGAAAACCTTTTTGTTCCAGGTTCATGTAAATAGCTAATTGTAGGATTTAACTGCGTCTTATATATTTCACTTAATACAGTTGTATATACTAAACTATTAATAAATGAAATCAAAGTGTTTATCATATTATCTGGTGGTCTTTTTATTCTTTTTTTAAATTTTATATCTTGTTTAATTAAATCATTCCAAGTAGAATAATATGTCTTCCTTATGTTACCTTCTATACCCATAATTTCATTTATGCTACTACCATGTTCTAATCTATTGCTTAAACTCTGAATTTCTTTCATAGGTTTATTCAAATTTATCCCTCTGCCATTATAATATCTTAAATTTCTATATATATTATATGATGATGTTTTCAATATTTCTTTTGCTAATTCGAGTCTCTTATTCTTATCATCATAGCATCTAACTTGTTGAACTAATAAATATCCACTTATATTAGTCTCTCTAGGATAAAAACTTCCACTGTAAAAACCATAATAATTAAACACATGCATTATTATACCTTTTTGAGATAAAAAATTGAGTAGTTTAGTATTCATATTAACTTCTCCAAAAAGATATATTTCATCTGTCACTTCTGCTTTAAGGTTTTTAGAACTTCCATCTAAACTTTTAATTATTATATTATTATCTTTTCTTCTTAAATCACCATCTTTGAAAATATAAAAAGTTTCTCCCATCTTATCTCCCCTTTAAATATAACAAAGCTCATAGTATGCACATTTTTTGCAAACTCTCTTATTTATTGTATTAGGCGGTAATTTAGATGATATGATTTTTTGTATATCTTCTATTACTGACTTAAGTTCTAATTCTTCTTGCTCATTTAAAATAATCTCTTCTCTTTTTCTTAGAAGGGGATAATCTAATATCCCCTTCTCTATATCTACACCTTTATTCTTAAGAACCCACATATAATACTTAAGTTGCCACTTTGCTGCCTCATCTATTTTCCTAGACTTTTTAACTTCATGAACTATCTTCCAATCTTTTAGAAAATCTATACTAATAGTTTCATCTATTAATATATTTTTCTTCTCTCTGCTATATGATGTTTCATCTATTAATTTGCCAATACCTACTAATTCACTATTGAACTCCATATTTAAATCATTTGAAAAATACCATAACTTCCTTTTGCACACAAAATAATAATAGACCATCACTCCTGTTACTTTTTTCAAGTTATCACCTGCTTAGAAAGAGTTATCCCAATCTTTCATCTCTGATTCTTCCACCAATTCTTTTATTGGTATTACTCCTTTTTCTTTACTATATTTACATTTAAATATATTTAATATTTCATATTTATTTATCTCAAATGTTTCTATATTATTTCTATTGACTAAATAATAAGGTATAGATACTGTGTAATCCATAAGTCTGGCTCTTGCTTTAGCTTTCCTAACTTTAAAATCTTCTATTTCTTTCTCTGTCATATCTTTATTTCTTTTTTCATTTATAATTTCTTTACATCTTTCTATTCCATCTCTATTCTTTTTAAATACTCCTTCTGGAATTACTGTTATTGAATTTATATTTCTAAACCTTTTCTTAGCTTCAAACTTGTCCATTTCATTAGTATATAGGCTTTTGATATAATTTAATGTATCAATTACTTCTTCATGATATTTTTTCCCTTTTAGTTTTTCTGTTGTATATAAATTATTTATAAGCTCTATTTTTTCTTCTTCGCTTATTTTCCCTTCTATGTTTTCTAAAGCTTCTTTGGAAAATTCAAATATCTTGCTATCTATTACATAACCTACCCCAG
>JAAZMG010000044.1 GCA_012798935.1 Tissierellia bacterium
AGAATAACAGTTAAGACCGGGAACACAAAATTGTTTAATTTTACCTTTATAAATAGTTCCTTTCAAGAATCCATTTACATAACTGTTGGTTCCAAGGGCGGTCATAATTTGAACCAACTTTCTATTAAATCTAGCCAATTCCAACACACTCCAAGCATATATTAATAGCTTTTACTAAAACCGTTTTAACTTCTCCCCTTAATACTCCAAACGTGATAAATGCTACACTAAGTATTAATGTATATAAACCTATTCTATTTCTGTTATACACAATATATACCCCCCTATCCTATACTTGAAACTATTATATAATATATGAAAAAATAATACTAGGATAGTTATTTGTTTAACGAAAGTTATATTTTCCTATAAATTATAAAAATCTTTTGTTTACATATTAAAGCTGGAAGAAAATCTTCCAGCTTTAAAGATTATAATAAGATTTTTTAAGTTTCATAAGTACATCTGTAATTGGTTTGTAAAGAACTAAAATTATAATAAAATTGGAAGTTCCATGAATTAAGTCAAAGGGTATTCCTCTAATCCAATAAACCCATCCATAAGCTCTGCCATAAAAAAAAGATTCTACTATAGCAAAGAACATTCCAAAAGCATATCCAAAAATAGCCCCAATAGTTGCATAACCATATTCAGATTTTATCTTTTCCTTCATCAATCCAGTAATCATTATAAGCATAGGCCAAACTATATAATATCCTAGTAGCCAAGTAGAAAATCCATATATAAATATTTCCGTAGTAGTAAATACTACAGATGTAAAAAATATCCTTTTATAACCGAATACAATAGTATATACAATAAACAACAAAGTCACAATTTCTACATTTGGTACAAAACTTAAAGCCAATTTTCCTGCCGTTATGATGGCACTTAATATCCCTATAAGAGCAATATCTCGTATCTTCATGGTATTAGTAATTGGTTAACTCAAATTTATAGGTATCTTTGTCGTTTAAAGGTATTTCTCCAACACCTGTCATAGCTTCTTCACCGTTGATAGTAATATAAAAAAACTCCTGTTTGTTGGGATCGGATATATAATTCATCATACCTATTACCATTGTACCAAGATCAGAGGTTTCAAAAGTTGCCCCTAGTTCTTCCTGTTTTTCTTCCAATAACTCCAATAAAAATCCATGATCAGTATTATATTTGAAAGTTTTATCCACATCTTCATTTTCATTGACTATATGGACAGTAACTTCCTTAGCACCTTCAATACCTTTTGGGCCTAAAAAAGTTTTATAACTTGCAAATAATAATAAAGTTATCACCAAAATGGATATAATTACAATGGCTTTTTTATTCAAATTATCACTCCTCAAATTTTCATTTAAGTACTACTATCTAAAAAAGTATACTTACCCAGGCAATAAAAACTACTTAAATACCTTATATTGAGTTTTATATTCTATATAATAATACTACAATTTTATTAACTTATCAATAAATATGCTATTTAAGATTTTCCCTTTATATTTAAATACTATCACTATAACTAAATTCTCGATTTTTAATTATGTCATTCCAAATAGGTCATTACAAATAATTTCTCTTTCAAACCAAATTTTAATAATTTTCTTTTATTAGAACATACTATAAAGGAAGAACCTTTACATTTAAGAAAGGATGAACCCTATGCAAAACCCAAGCACAATAGGTGAAATAATAAAACAAACTAAAAAAGTAGAGGAAAATAATTGGAATAGTACTCAGTATCTAAACAGCATAAATATGCTCCTTACATCTAATGATTTAGGAAAAGTAAAGGATGAAAACCTATCCAAAAAATTCACCCAGCTTAATAATAAAATGGAAAATATCAATAAATTAACTGAAGATTTATTGTCCCTTTTAAGTAGCAAGTATAACTAAAAAAGAGCTATATAAAATAGTAGCATTTAATTAAATGCTACTATTTTGTTACATTAAATTCTATAATTAAAAGAATTTATACTTTTCTATACATTATAAAGGATTTTAAGAATTCTTATAGAATATAATATATTAGGTGATGAGTATGAAAGCTAAGCAATTGAGATTGGAAAATAAAAGGTATGCATCCAACGAAGAGCTTATAGCCCTTTATAAAAAAAGCAACAATATAAATATTAGAAATAAGCTTATTATAAATAATATAGGGCTTGTTTATGCTGCAGCAAGAAAGAGAATGAAAGCTCCTACTTGTTTTACCTTAGATGATTTGGTACAAGAAGGGGTTATCGGTATGATAAAAGGCATAGAAAGGTTTGACCCTACTAGGGATACCCGTTTTTCTACTTATGTTTATTATTGGATTATTCAACAAATGGATCGGGCCCTAATGAATAATGGCTATATGATAAGACTTCCTGCCTACATATATGAAAAAGTCAGTTCTGTGTCAACTGCTGAAAACAATTGTATAGAACAATATCAAAAAATAGATCTAAAAACCTTATGCGATGAAACAAATATTACAGAACAAGAATATAATCTTATTAATTACTATAAGAAAACCTATTATAATTTTGCTTCTCTAAACACTATGATAACTTTGGATTCAGATGAAAATTATGTTGAACTTCAAGACTATATTCCCTCCCCAGAGATTTCCATGGAAAATATAATTATTTTGGAAAGTTTAAAGGAAGAACTAAAAAAAATATTAACTACCTTAGCCCCTAGAGAAAAAGAAATATTGGAACTTAGATTTGGTCTAAATGGAAACGAACCACTAACTCTAGAGGCAATAGGTGATAAATATGATCTTACAAGAGAAAGAATCAGACAAATTGAAAATAAAGCATTAAAAACAATAAAAAGGTTGAATTTAAAAACTGGTCTTAAAGATTATTTATTAGAATATTAATAATCTGATTCTTAAGGCATGTATTGAGTAAAAAACTCAATTCTTTCCTCAGCTGTAGGATGGCTATGATACCATATTTTAAATATTTTACTTGGGCGAGGCAAACTTAAGCTTTCTTCATGTAATTTTATCATTGTGGAGATAGCTGCTTCTTTATTTTTTGTTAAATTTATTTCATATAAATCAGCTTCCCTTTCCATATGCCTTGAACTCATGTTAATAAATGGAGAAGCAAAAAACATATAAAAGTTTAATACTAATATAATTAAGGGTATGGAGGCTATTTCTTGAAATCTACTAAATCCAAAACTCCCATTTGATCTTATAAGCATCCAATTAGAAGTTTTATGGATTAAATACACTATCAATATAGAAAATATACCACCTAATACTATTCCTTTCCAAATATGCCCTTTTACATAATGGCCTATTTCATGGGCGGTAACAGCTAGCACCTCTTCCCTATCTAATTTATCTATAGTAGTATCCCATAGCACTATTCTTTTAGATTTAAACACTCCTGTCATATAAGCATTCATCTCTTTAGTATCTCTACTTTTATCTACTTCATATATTTCTGCATCTTCTATTCCTGATTTTTTTAACAATATTTTTATTTCTTTTCCTAATTCATCATCTTCTATAGAAGTGTACTTGTTGAATATTGGATCTATATACATGGGGGATATAAATGTAATGAAGACAATAATCGGTATAGCAAATAAACCTAAATAAAGCCACCATCTATTAGGGCTTCTATACATTAAATAATAAGGAAACCATACAAATAAGGAAAGCACTAAGCCATTTAATATAAAGGATTTTAGTATTATCTCTATCCACCTGTATATAGTTTGATTGGATAAACCAAACCTATGTTTTAGAATAAAACTACTATAAAAACTTGTAGGCAATGAAACCAATAGCTCGATAGCTAAAAATATAACCATGTATATAAATCCTGTTGAAAATAAATTTCTTCCATTTCCATTAGCAAATACTCCAATCCTTTTAGATATCCCTGTAATCAATAATAAAAGTGGAAATAAAAATTTAATTTCTAAGTTTATAGCCCATATATTTAGATTAGATTTTCTATAATCATAAGATTCCTTAGGTATATTAGGATATTCTACCTTTAATCTATCCATGTTTTTGTATTCACTAATTAATACAATTGTAATGAATAATAATAGAAATATAAAAAATAAGATAATAGATAAAGATAACCTTCTATCCATACAACACCTGGTTTCTAAAATCATATTAAATAGTATCAATATGATTTTTCACTTAATA
>JAAZMG010000045.1 GCA_012798935.1 Tissierellia bacterium
AAGGTTCCTGCAACTAGTGCAAATATTGGTCCAGGATTTGATACACTTGGCTTAGCCCTCAATCTATATAATACCTTTACATTTCAAGAAATTTCTAAAGGGTTAGAGATTAATGGATGTGAAGATAGTTTTGCAAATCAAAATAATTTAGTATATACTTCCATGTTAAAAACCTTAGATAAAATAGGATATCCAGTTAATGGAATTAAAATAAATATGGATACTAATATACCAATTTCTAGAGGGTTGGGCAGTAGTGCATCTTGTATTTTAGGAGGAGTTATTGGAGCAAATGAATTGGCTGGTTCTCCTCTTTCAAAGGAGAAAATTTTAGAGATAGCCACGGATATAGAAGGTCATCCGGATAATATTGCTCCCGCATTGTTTGGAGGTCTTGTAATATCAATTATAGAGGACAACAAAATATTGTATAATAAAGTAGATGTACCAAAGGGAATTAAATTTGTAGCACTGATACCAGATTTTACTTTATCAACTAAGGAAGCTAGGAATGCACTGCCATCTACAATTCCCTATAATGATGCCATATATAATACAGGAAGAGTATCTTTGCTATTATCCGCTTTATCCAACGGTAGATTTGACTTATTAAAATTTGGAGTTAAGGACATCCTTCATCAACCTTATAGAGGAAAGTTAATACATGGATTTGAAGAAATAATGAATAAATGTGAAAAAATAGGATGTTTGGGAGTATATTTAAGCGGTGCAGGACCTACTATAATGGTTATTATTAATTATGATGATAATAGTTTTATAACCGAAATAAAAAAGTATCTAGATTCTATGAATTACAACTGGGATGTTAAAGAATTAAATTTAAACTTATCTGGATCTATTGTATTTTAGTCAAATTGTATAATATAAAAATTATAGGAGTGTAAACTATTTATAGCATTAGTAGTTTACACTCCG
This sequence comes from Tissierellia bacterium, assembly GCA_012798935.1. Lineage (GTDB taxonomy): Bacteria > Bacillota > Clostridia > Tissierellales > Tepidimicrobiaceae > JAAZMG01. The sequence goes on from JAAZMG010000045.1 coordinate 937, forward strand.
ACTAAATCATATATAGACGAGCTTAGACGTAAATAGATACAAAATTTAGATTTAAAATTTTAAAAGTAGTATGAGGGAATTAAGAAGGTTTGAAAAAGGGGGAATTTATATGGATAAGATAATTGGATTTATTGGTGCAGGAAATATGGCAAAGGCAATTATAGGTGGAATTATTAATTCTAAATTGGTTTTGCCTGATAAAGTTTTTGTTTCTAACCCTACATATGGCAAGTTAAAGGACTTAGAAAATATATATAAAGTTAAAATTACTAATAAAAATATAGAAGTTGCAAAATCATCGGATATACTGTTTTTATCAGTAAAACCAAATAAATACCCAGAGGTAATAGAAGAAATTAAAGACCAGGTAAAGGAAGATGTTATCGTTGTAACAATAGCTGCAGGGAAAGATATAGAAAGCACTCAGCAGGAATTTGGGAAAAAAGTCAAAGTACTTAGAGCTATGCCTAATACTCCAGCATTAGTTGGAGAAGGTATGACAGCTTTAATGCCTAGTAAAGAAATTACAGAGGAGGAATTTATAGAAGTAAAATATATATTTGAAAGTTTTGGAAAAACAGAAGTTATTGATGAAAGTTTAATACATGCTTTTACTTCTATGAGTGGTTCTTCTCCTGCATATGTATTTATGTTTATAGAAGCATTAGCAGATGGGGGAGTACTTCAAGGTATGCCAAGAGACAAGGCCTATAAATTTGCTGCTCAAGCAGTGCTAGGTTCAGCAAAGATGGTGCTAGAAACTGGCATTCATCCTGGAGAACTAAAAGATATGGTATGCTCACCAGCTGGAACTACAATAGAAGCAGTAGAAGCACTTGAAGAAACAGGTTTTAGACATAGTGTTATGTCTGCTGTGAAAAAATGTAGCGAGAAGTCTGTAAGGATGTCTAAATAGATATAATTTAGTACGATGATAGATTTTTAATATAATGTGTATAAGTTAAATTATGCGGCGTTATTTATACTTTGGTGGTTGTCCCGGCATATTTATAAAGAACGGCATCTCCAATTCAAGATTTGGCCTTAACAGGCACTCCCATCATAAACCTTAATTAGGGTTGGAAAATATCACGACACGGAAAAAAATAGTTTGTGAAGATCGCTATCGCTAAAAAACGCGGCTAAGCCATTTTTTCCCCGTGTTGTGATACTTCTTGAATCTTGAATTGGAGGCGGCGTTCTTCCCAAATATGTCGAGACCCGCCACAAAAGTATGACACATCATTTATATATCATACAGCAGAACATAATATAAATTTTATCCCTAGAACTCTTTCCAAGAGTTCTTTTCCATCTCCATGCACATAATAACCCTAAATGAATAAATTAATATATAATCTATTTAGGAGGTTTTCATATGGCAAAAATTCGTAGAATGTTTCCAGGAGGGAATACATCTCAAGGATTTGTTTCTTTCCATGATAATATAATAGGTCCAAATAGAAATATGCTTTATATATTAAAAGGTATGCCTGGCGGAGGAAAGTCTTCTTTAATGAAATATATTGCTGAAAGGGCTTTAAAAGAGGGATATAGTGTAGAATATCACCATTGCCCATCAGATCCTAATTCTATTGATGGAATAGTTATTGATGAATTAAGCATTGGTATTGTAGATGGTACTTTTCCCCACATAATAGATCCAACATATCCAGGATTAATAGATAAACTAATAGATTTAGGGCAATTTATAGATAGACAAAAATTAATAGGTTTTAAGGAAAATATAATAGAGGCAAAGGTGAATAATAAAATTGCTTATAGAAAGGCTTTTGCTTATTTTAAATCCGCTAAGATTATTTACGAGGAAATTGCCCAAAATAATAAATCTGGAGTAGATTTTATAAAAATAAACTATAAAACCAAAGAATTAATAGATGAAATATTCTCTAGGGGCACGGCAAATAGAGAAGAATTAATCCTTGTGGAAAGACATATGTTTTCTAATGCAAATACACCAGAAGGATATGTAGATTATACCCAAACTATCCTAGAGGAGATTCCAACTATATACTATATTGAAGGAGAAATAGGAACAGGTAAATCTACTTTAATAAAACGGCTTATAGAGAAGAGCAAGATGAAAGGGTATAGCATGGAAATTTATCATAATGCTACAATTCCTGAAAAAATAGAAACCCTTATTATAAAGGATATAGATATTTGTATAACCTCAAATAAAAATGCCTTAAAATTCCCTCATAATAAAGTTAATCTAAATGAGTATTTCAATCAAAATATTAAAGATATAAAAGATTATGAAGTCTATTATCTATTAATTGAAAAAGGTATTTTTCATCTATCAAAGGCTAAGAATAATCATGAGATATTAGAAAAATCCTATAGACCAGCTGTAAATTATGAAGGTGTAACTAAAGTTAGAGAAGAGCTATTAAAAGAAATATTGTCCAGTGGAAAGAGTTAATGGATTCTACTATTAAAGTTAAGGATATCATAAGTTATAATAAAAATAAAAGGGGGAAGATAATTTGACAAAGAAATATATAATGGCATTGGACCAAGGGACAACCAGCTCAAGGGCAATAATTTTTAATCATGATGGAGAAATAGTTAAGGTAGCACAAAATGAGTTTACCCAATATTATCCCAAACCAGGCTGGGTAGAACATGACCCTATGGAAATATGGGGGACACAATCAGGAGTTGCTAGAGAAGTATTGGAAACAGCTGGTATTAGACCAGATGAAATTGCTGCTATAGGCATAACCAACCAAAGAGAAACTACAGTTGTATGGGATAAAAACACAGGTAGACCTATATATAATGCAATAGTTTGGCAATGTAGAAGAACAGCAGCTTTATGTGATGATTTAAAGGCTAGGGGACTTGAAGATTATGTAAGGGATAATACTGGCCTTGTAATAGATGCCTATTTTTCTGGAACAAAGATCAGATGGGTTTTAGATAATGTAGAAGGAGCAAGGGAAAAAGCTGAAAAAGGTGAATTGTTATTTGGAAATATAGATACTTGGTTAGTTTGGAATTTGACAAGGGGTAAAGTCCATGTAACGGATTATTCAAACGCTTCAAGAACCATGATATACAATATTAAAGAACTTAAATGGGATAAAAAATTACTTAAGGAACTAGATATACCTATTTCAATGCTTCCAGAGGTTAAACCCTCTAGTGAAGTTTATGGAGTTACAGATCCTAAAACATTTGGTGGTGCAAAAATACCAATAGCAGGTATAGCAGGAGACCAACAAGCAGCCTTATTTGGTCAAGCCTGTTTTGAACCGGGAATGGCTAAAAACACCTATGGTACTGGATGTTTCATGTTGATGAATACGGGAGAAAAAATGGTCCCCTCTAAAAAAGGACTTCTTACAACAATAGCTTGGGGTGTAGATAATAAAGTAGAATACGCTTTAGAAGGCAGTATTTTTGTAGCAGGAGCTATTGTTCAATGGCTAAGAGATGAGATGAGACTAATAAGTGATGCAAAGGATAGTGAATACTTTGCAATGAAAGTGGAAGATAATAATGGGGTATATCTAGTACCAGCATTTGTTGGCCTAGGAGCACCCCATTGGGATATGTATGCAAGAGGAACTATAGTAGGATTGACAAGAGGGGCTAATAAGAACCATATTATAAGAGCAGCTTTAGAGTCCATTGCATACCAAACAAAAGATGTTCTTGAAGCAATGGAAGATGATTCAAATATAGGCCTTCAAGAATTAAAGGTAGATGGTGGGGCGGTAGAAAATAATTTTCTAATGCAATTTCAGTCAGATATTCTAGGGGTACCTGTACATAGACCAGAAGTAATAGAAACTACTGCATTAGGAGCAGCATATTTAGCAGGGTTAGCAGTTGGGTTCTGGTCAGGTAAAGGAGAAATATCAAAAAGATGGAGTGTAGATAGAGTGTTTAAAACGGAAATGAAACAAAAGGATCGAGAAAAACTATATAATGGATGGAAAAAAGCCATAACTAGATCTCTTAAATGGGAAGAAGGGTTGCTATAATTTACAATTGGAAACATATTTATATATACCATACATTTTTATTGCTAGTAGATACTGCTATTGAGCCAGAATTTAAACTCTGAACAACATCCTCACTATCCATAATAAGACCACTAGTCATGATTGGAATTTTTGTTTCAAGTTGGATTTTTTTGATAATCTTAGGCATAATTCCAGGGAGTATTTCTACAACATTAGGCCTATAAGTTTTAATGGATTGAATCCCTTTATATAAGGATGTAGAATCAGGAATAAACAATCTTTGTATGGTAAAGGCTCCTAGATCTTTACTCAATTTTACAAGATTTTTTTTAGTAGTTATTATTCCATCTGGGTATATATTTCTAACGATATACTCTAATCCCCATGTGTCCTTTGAAAAGCCATCAATTAAATCAATATGTATATATAGCCCTTTATTTTTCGATTTTACCCTATGGGATATCTCTTTCAGGTTAAAAATGTTACCGGTAAGTAAGAATATAATTTCACAAGGAGAATTTAGGGCTTCTTCCAATTGATTTAATTCATTGACTGCAGCAATAATGGGATTTAATTCTATTTTTTTAAAAAAATCACACAAAATATCACCTCAAACTAAAAATATATTATAAGATACTTTTTAGATAATTACAGATTATGTTAATTACTTTAATTTTATCATATTAAATAATTATGGTAAAGGTTTTAGATTTTATTTTTTGGAAACAGGTATATGAATATTTTTTACTCGGAAATAGGAAACTATAATATAGCAATTTTAAAATAGAATAGGGTCAAATGGAGGCACTTATATGGGAAAGGATAAATTCTCTGTATTTATGGCTAATCTAGCTATGTTATTAGCTTTGGAATCATATACCCCTGAAAAAACAGACCAAGATTTAGAAATAAAGGAAAACTGTATTGAAACTCAAATTGATGATTCTAAATTAGAAAATAAAGAAGTAGATATAGATATGCCTGATGAATCAAGTTCTGTTACTAATCTACCTTGGGTTAACGATGAGAAGTTTTTGAAAGCTCAAGAAAAAAACAATGCAAATGTTTTGATGGCAGCATATTGTTCTGTATTAATAAACCCATTACCAGGAGAGGAATTTAATGTAGACTTAGCAGCTAAATCTCTTGTAGGAACGGTGGTATATCCTCAAGATATATTTTCTCAAAACAAAACTTTAGGCCCTTATACAGAATCTAGAGGGTATAGAAAAGGAGCCTCTTATTCAGGCTCTAATATAATACAAACTGAAGGTGGAGGAGTATGTAAAATTGCCTCTACACTGTATAATGTAGCTATATTAAGCAATTTGGATATTGTGGAAAGACATAATCATACTATGCCGGTTAACTATGTTCCCTATGGGCAAGATGCTACTGTTGCCTATGGAGCTAAAGATTTTAAATTTAGAAATAATAAAGGTTTTCCTATTTTAATATGGTCAGAAATAATAGGGAATAGATTATATATAGGATTTTATGGTCAAGAAGTATCACCTGAAGTAAATTGGAATCATAAAATTACAAATATAGTAAAGGCACCTAAATATTATAGAGAAAATCCAGATTTAAAAGAAAGGGAAGAAAAAGTAATACTTAAGGGAATAGATGGAGCATTGGTAGAGTCATGGGTAACAATTAGGCAAGAGAACGGAGAAATAAAAACCAAAAACTTAGGGATTAGTAGATATATACCAATGCCCTATATAATCGAAGTAAATAGACAAGATTAACAATATAATAAAAGGTGTTTAAAAAAACACCTTTTATTCAAATTCATTACAAGAACTATTCAAAAGTTTAAGCTTTTCTTTTCTACTTAATTGTTTTATATCCCATTCTCTTTTTTGGGCAGATATTTTATTATTATGGTTTTCTACATATACCAACTTAACGGGTAATCTGCTCCTTGTGTATTTAGAGGCTTTGCCAGCATTATGGGTTTTTAGTCTATTATCTAAATCTACGGTCCATCCAGTATATAAAGTTTTATCAGCACATTCTAAAATATATACATAGCACATTTAATATCACCTATTTCACCAATTCTTTTAGTATCTTATAAACACAATCAGAAGAATAGCCCCGTCTTTGGAGAAATCCACCTAGTTTTCTATATTTACCATTTTTATCATCCTTCTTATAGGTAGGCAATTTTTTCTTAGCTAATTTTAAGGCCCTAGTATATTCAGTATCATCTTCATCTAATACTTCATCGATTATTTCATCAGAGATACCTTTTTTATATAATTCATACTTTATTTTTTGGGGACCATATTTGTTTAGATTTATTTTGTCCCTTGCAAAAGATTTGGCAAATTCTAAATCATCTATAAGTCTATGACTTTCCAAATAAGCTATAGTATTTTCTATGAATTTATTGTCAAAACCCTCTTTGGTTAATTTGTCTTGGATTTCCTTTTTTGATCTTTGCCTATAACTAATGAATCGTAAAGCATAATCATTAGCTTTAGCTTGCTGTTCTGCTATTAAAATGTCTTCAATATAATTCCTATCTATTTCCGTATTTTCCCATAGTTTATATTTATACTGGATTTCCTTTAAAATACCAAAGGCAAATTCTCCATCTATATATATATTAACTCTTTTCTTATTTCTTTGAGGTTCAATTTTTGTAATTATCATAAGATCACCTTTTTAAAATTCTGTAACTTTTTTTATATATCTTGCAGTTCTTTCTAAAATATTTACGGTAGCTATATCTTTAAATTTAGTATCAAAAGAATGTCCACCTTTTTTATGAATTAAAAAAGTATACTTTATTTCAAACTCCTTCAATTTTTTAACAAATTTTACTGATGATTCAAAAGGTACTGTAGTATCAAATTTTCCATGAGCTATTAAACAGGGGACCATTTGTTTACTAACCCAGTTAATAGGGGAATAATAATCATATACCCCTCTCTCCTCTATAGGAGCTCCCTTTAAGGTTTGCTTAGTTGCAAATCTAGCAAATATAGATTTATTTTTTGAAATAAATATATCATTTAAATCCGTAGGAGCATAATAGGCAACAATGGCTTTTATACCTTTTATTCTTTCTTTATTTCCATTATAGGTGTAGTAGGTAGAATATAATAAAGAAAGATGTCCTCCGGCAGATAGTCCCATTAATACAATATTATTCTTATCTATAGACAAAGATTTACTATTTGTTTTTACATAGTCTAGTGCATCTGTGTAGTCAGAAAGAATATCTTCCATAGAGTTCCTATAGCCATATCTATAATCAATACTGGCAACAGCAAATCCTTTTGAGGTCAAGTATTTACACCAAGAAACATTGTTTGGCTGATTTCTAAAACCAGAAATCCATCCTCCACCATGACAAAAAAACACCAAGGGATGGTATTTATTAGCTTTTAAGGGAAGCCAAATATCCAACTTAAGGTTTTTATTTTTAGCTTTTTTATAAACAAAAGTTTTACTTTCAAATTTTCTATCTGTTTCTATAGGTACTTTGGATTTGAATGTTTTCCAAATATATATAAAAATAGATATAAGAAAATAGTAAAATCCTAAAGTCAAATCTTCTATTGTAAGAAAAACAAATATTAAGAATAAATATATTTTATTTACTATAAAATAAGACATTTTAAGTTTATTTTTCAACTTGTCCATAAATTGTCACCTTAGTTTTATTTTTCTAATGGATTTTCTATTGTTTCTCTACTTAATAAAGCTTTCTTTGCTTCTTTACTATTGATATTAAGTTTATGCAAAATATATTTAGCTAAAAAGTATCCAAAAGGAAGCCAGTTTACATGGCTAATAGGCAACACTTTTCTATTAGCACCATACATTTCATCATATAGAGCTTTACGTGATTTAACAGGTAAAGTAGAATCAAAGTATGCGTCTATAAAAGTAACCTTCTTCATATCCAATAGATGGGCATAAGAAATAGGGTCTATTTTAAATAGAGGATGAATTTCCTCACTGGATACAATATCATTAAAGGACATTTGCTTTACTTTTGGCAACTCCTTATTATAAATATCATATAGTATTTTTGAGTCCTTTAAATTAAATTTTGTTTTAAAACCCTTATCAAACATCCTTCTAGCAAATACAGCAGCTGGAGATTGATGTAATATACGGGGAATATGCCCTCCTGTAGTCATAAATAATAAGTGATTAATTCTATTATCCATGCTGCCTACTATAGTAGAGATCATACCACCTAAACAATATCCAACAACAATATTATTTCTTTTCCAAAAGCCTGATTGTTCTAATAGATCAATAGTACTTAAGGTATCTATTACTCCATGTTCCCAAAACTGATACATAATATCAATATCTGGATAAAGGTAAGATCTACCACTCATAGAATTGTTTTCTACTCTAGTATAATTACCAGGAAGTATCAAAATACTGGTGCTAACTCCAGCATTGGCTAGGTGAGGACCAAGCCATAGAAGAAACTTAATATTTCTACTCCCTAGGCCATGTAAGATCAAAGTTGAAGCCCTGGTTTCTTTTTTAGGTTCATAGAAATAAAACTCTACATTTTCAGTACCCATTGAAGGGTTTCTATATAAAGTTTTGTATCTTATATAACTACATCTATAGTTTTTTCCTTTAAATATATACCCAGAAACATAATCAATATTTTTTTTATTATAAGAAAAATCAATAATCATTTATATATCCCTTTCAAAAACAATGATGAGTTTATTATATCATAAAATAAAGAGTCTCTATAAACCTATTATATAACAGTGGAATAATATATATTTAAGGTATTTTTGCTCTATCTTCCCATAAAAAAACCAATTATGTAAAGCACCCATATATGGAGAGGATAGAATATATAGAAGAAATATTTAATATCTTTGCCCTTTTTACCGTTATACATAAGTATAAAAGGTAAAGCAAATACCATCATCCACTGGGGATTAGGAAAGAAACTAACCGACAATATTATATAAGCTAAGGACATTTTAACTCTGTCTTCCTTTAAATAATGAAATATCAATACCATGGCAGTGCTCATTAGAGAACCTTCTGCAAAGGAGGAAAAAAAGAGTATTAGAATAATCAATAGTGTATTTTTTGTTTTTTCTCTACCTTCCATATTCCTTCTATTGCCAAGGGTAATTAGCAATGCTATTCCCAAAGCCATAGAGAAGAATATATTATTAAAAATATAAGGTTTTCTTTTAAATATTAGATATAATATTCCATTACCTAAAAACATTATTCCTGCCCATGTAAACAATCTATTCATATAAGCTACTCTATCTCTTGTATGATCATATCCTTCAGTTAATAAAAAGAAGAATACAGGAGCTACTACTCTACCTAACCAATGAAACCAATAAGGTGTATTTGGTATAAACTGAGCAATATGATCAAATACCATAAATATAATCATAATTATTTTTAGGCTAAATCTATCAAATATTTTATAATTCATTGTTTTTTCCTTTCTAAAGAAATTTGTTCAATTAAACATGCTTCATTCTAACATTATATAATAAATCGTTAGTTAAATAAATTCCTATAATAACATCTATTGACAACTTTAAACTGTACTGATATTATAAAAGTATAATAGATACAGTGCCAATACATATCGATACAGATTAGATATAAATATTTAAGGAGGATTTATTATGAAAAAACCATTGATTATGACACCTGGACCAACTCAGATTCATGAAGATGTAAGATGGGCAATGTCTAAAAACATTACTAACCCAGATTTAGATCCAAATTTTTTTGAATATTACAAAGAAACTTGCGATAAATTAAAAAAACTTTTGAACACAAAAGAAGATGTGCTTATATTAGATGGTGAAGGTATACTAGGCTTAGAAGCAGCTTGTGCTTCCCTTATTGAACCAGGAGATAGGGTACTTTGTATAGACAACGGAATATTTGGAAAAGGATTTGGAGATTTTGCTAAAATATACGGAGCAAAAGTAATATATTTTGAAGGGGACTATAGAAATCCTATAGATTTAGAGAAGTTAAAGAAATTTTTAGAAAAAGACCATGATTTTAAGCTAGCTACATTAGTCCATTGTGAAACACCTTCAGGGATTACTAATCCTATAGATAAAATATGTCCATTATTAAGAGAATATGGAATAATATCTGTAGTAGATTCAGTTTCAGCTATTGGAGGGGAGCCGGTGGAAGTAGATAAATGGCAATTAGATATGATACTAGGAGGAAGTCAAAAATGCATATCTGCATCTCCTGGATTAACATTTTTAAGTATTAGCAAAATAGCTTGGGATGCTATACTTAACAGAAAAACTCCTATAGCATCTTTTTACTGTAATTTAGCAATATGGAGAAACTGGTATCAAGAAAAATGGTTCCCTTATACTCAGCCTATAAGCGATATTTATGGATTAGATTGTGCAGTAGATAGAATTTTGCAAAACAATGATTATATAGAAAGACATAAAAAAATAGGTGAAGCAGTAAGAAAAGCTATAATTAAATCTGGTTTGAAACTCTACCCTATGAACGGTTATTCAAACACGGTAACCACTATGTTAGTTCCAGAAGGAGTCACATTTGACCAAATCAATAACCATATGCTAGAAAAACATAATATAATGATAGCAGGAGCTTTTGATTACTTAAAAGATAAGGTTATAAGAATAGGTCATATGGGTGAAAATTGCTATGAAGAAAAAGTATATATTACATTAAAAGCATTAGATGAAACTTTAAAGAAATATAAAGTAAAGATTAATGGAAGTTTG
>JAAZMG010000300.1 GCA_012798935.1 Tissierellia bacterium
CATTTATTTTTCTCTTAGTTGCTACATATATTCGTACCTTTTGATTTACTCCTGGTTGTAATTCATCTCCATTTTCCCTTGAAAATATCTTTACATCTACAATTATACCTGCTTCACCATGGGGTACCCTTAGGGATGTATCCCTAACTTCTCTTGCTTTTTCACCAAATATGGCTCTTAGAAGCCTTTCTTCCGCTGTAAGTTCCGTCTCTCCTTTTGGAGTTACCTTTCCTACTAATATATCTCCCGCTTTTACTTCAGCACCTATTCTAATGATTCCCTGTTCATCTAAATCCTTAAGCATGTCATCTCCAACATTAGGAATATCCCTTGTAATTTCCTCTGGACCTAATTTTGTATCCCTAGCCTCTGATTCATATTCTTCAATATGAATGGAAGTTAATTTGTCTTTGATAACTAGATTTTCACTAATTAATATAGCATCTTCAAAATTATATCCTTCCCAAGTCATAAAGGCTACTAGAAGATTTTTACCTAATGCAATTTCCCCCAGTTCTGTACTAGGCCCATCTGCAATAACCTGACCCTTCTCTACTTTTTCATTTTTTACAACCATAGGCCTTTGATTTATAGTAGTTCCTTGATTGGATCTTTTAAATTTTAATAATTTATATTTATCAATTTGTCCATCTTCATCTCTCTTTATTAATATTTCACTAGAACTAAGTTTTGCTACAGTACCTGAGTTTTTTGCTATTACCACAACCCCCGAATCTCTAGCTGCCTTATACTCTATACCAGTTCCAATTATAGGTGCCTCTGCTTTTAGTAGTGGAACAGCTTGACGTTGCATATTTGCACCCATTAGGGCCCTATTAGCATCGTCATTTTCTAAAAAAGGTATCATAGCCGTACCTATGGACACTATCTGTTTAGGGGAAACATCCATATAATCCACTTCACTACTTGAATATATGTCTATTGCCCCTTCTTTTCCCCTTGCAATAACCCTTTTATTTACAAATCTCCCCTCTTCATCTAGCAATTCATTAGACTGAGCTATAATAAATTCGTCTTCTACATCTGCAGTTAAATATTCTATTTTATTTGTTACCACTCCTCTTTCTTTGTCTACCTTTCTATAGGGAGCTTCAATAAATCCATATTCATTAATTCTGGCATAAGTGGTTAAAGAAGTTATAAGTCCTATATTAGGTCCTTCTGGGGTCTCAATTGGACACATTCTACCATAATGGGAATGGTGAACATCCCTTACTTCAAAACCAGCTCTATCTCTGCTCAAACCGCCAGGTCCTAAAGCTGACATCCTCCTTTTATGAGTTAATTCAGCTAATGGGTTGGTTTGATCCATAAATTGAGATAATTGGCTACTGCCAAAAAATTCTTTTATAGAAGCTACTACTGGTCTAATATTGATTAATGCTTGAGGAGTTGCTACATCAATGTCTTGAATTGTCATTCTTTCTCTTACAACTCTTTCCATTCTAGAGAGTCCTATCCTAAATTGATTTTGTAAAAGCTCTCCCACGGAACGTAGCCTTCTATTACCTAAATGATCTATATCATCTATAGTTCCTATCCCACTAAATAAATTAAATTCATAATTTATACTAGCCACTATATCATCATGAATAATGTGCTTTGGAGAAATTTCTCTGTTCCTTTCTTTAATGGCTTCTTTTAATTCTTTAGGATCACTATAAGTCTCCATTAGCTCTTTCATAATAGGATAATAAACTTTTTCCTTTAATCCAAGTTCTTCTAGAGAAAAAGGCAAATCGAATGCATTCCCATTAACAAAATGGTTGCCAACTACCCGGACTATTCTACCATCATCTAGCATAATATCCACTTGGTTTATTCCGCTATTTTCAATATCTATAGCTTTTTGCCTCGTAATCTTTTCCCCTTGAGCTACAAATAATTCTCCTGTTTCTGTATCCTGAATATCTTCTGCTGACCTCTTTCCTACAATCCTATTATATAATGCTAACTTTTTGTTAAATTTATATCTTCCAACCTTTGCCAAATCATATCTTTTAGGATCAAAAAACAGATTGTTTAGCAAAGACTTTGCACTATCTACAGTAGGTGGTTCTCCTGGCCTTAACCTTTTGTATATTTCAATTAAGGCTTCTTCTTCTGTACTAGTATTATCCTTATCTATTGTTCGTAGTACATGCTCTGTTTCTCCTAAAACATCTATTATCTCTGCATTAGACCTAAATCCTAAGGCTCTTAAAAGTGTAGTAATTGTAAGTTTTCTAGTTCTATCAATCCTAACATAAACTATATCATTAGAGTCTGATTCATATTCAAGCCAAGCTCCTCTATTAGGAATAACTGTTGCAGAATAAAGTCTCTTTCCTGTTTTGTCAATTTCATGGGAATAATATACCCCTGGAGACCTTACCAATTGGCTTACCACTACTCTTTCTGCTCCATTGATTATGAAAGTTCCCTTTTGTGTCATCAAAGGAAAATCCCCCATAAAAACTTCTTGTTCTTTTACCTCTCCCGTTTCTTTATTTATAAGCCGTACCTTTACCTTTAGTGGTGCTGAAAAGTTTGCATCTCTTTCTCTTGCTTCATCTTCCGTGTATTTTGGTTCTTCGTTTATATAGTAATCTACGAACTCTAAAATCAGATTACCAGTATAATCTTGTATAGGGGAAATATCCTCAAACACCTCTTTTAACCCCTCTGACAAAAACCATTCATAGGAAGATCTTTGTACTTCAATTAAATCCGGTAATTCTAATACTTCATCAATACGTGAATAACTCATCCTGACCCGTTTCCCGTATGTAACAGGATGTACCATGCATAATTCACCCCTTATAAAACTAAAATAGCCAAAAGTAAATGGATACTTTTGGTAATGCTAGCCCAAAGTAAATATATTATAATATTGACATATCAGTGATTTTTTATACAGAAAGGCAAATAATTTCGCTTATTATAGCATCTTCATATACTACCATAGTACAATTAACATGTCAAGCACTTTACTTTTTACTACATTCATTAATTATTTTAAGAACAAAAAAGACTTTCTTACTACGAAAGCCTTTTTGTTCTTATTAAGGATTACTTAAATTCTACTTCTGCTCCTACTTCTTCTAACTTAGCTTTTATTTCTTCAGCTTCTTCTTTAGAAACGCCTTCTTTAACAGCCTTTGGTGCACTGTCAACTACAGCTTTGGCTTCTTTTAACCCTAATCCTGTTATTTCTCTAACAGCCTTTATAACTTTAATCTTTTCTTGGCCAACAACTGATAATACAACATCAAATTCTGTCTTTTCTTCTGCTGCTGGTGCTGCTGCAACTGCTGCTACTGGTGCTTGAGCACTAACCCCAAATTCTTCTTCTAATTCTTTTACTAATTCTGATAACTCTAATACAGTTAAATTTTTAACTTCTTCAATTAAATTTAAAACTTTTTCACTTGCCATTATTATATCCCTCCAAATATTTTCAAATTTTACCTTTAAGCTTCTTGAGCTTCTTGTTTCTCCTTAACTGCATTTAATGCATATACAAGATTTCTAATAGTTCCTTGAAGAACATTAGCAAATCCTGTAATAGGTGCATTTAATCCACCAAGAGCTTGTGCTATGAGAACTTCTTTTGATGGTAAGCTTGCTAGTTCTTTGATTTCCTCAATGCCTATTATCTTGCCATCAACTATACCTACTTTAATTTCAAGTTTATCATGTTTTTTTGCAAACTCATCAGTTATCTTAGCTGCTTGAACTGGATCATCAAAACCAAAAGCCACTGCATTTGGACCAGTCAAATATTGATTAAACTCTTCATAGCCTGCATCTTTAAAAGCAAATCTCATCATGGTGTTCTTATATACTTTATAGTCTACCCCTGCTTCTCTATAATTGCATCTTAGCTCAGTAAGTTCTGCTACATTTAATCCTCTGTAATCTACTAGCACAACACCTTGAGCTTTCTCAACCTTTTCTTTTATTTCCTCAACTATTTGCTTTTTTTCTTCTAAAACTTTATCTCTCAACAACTTCACCTCCCATAGGCTACATAAGTAAAGGTCCCTCCGCAGACACGGAGAGACCCTAATCCCTGTTGAATGACTAGTTTCCGATCTCACCTCGGTAGGAGTTTTTTAAACCTATTTAGGTTCCTACTGTCTACGGTAGCCTATTTAATTAATAATTTGAATTATATCAATAAATATTCTAACTGTCAATAGAATATTTTATTCTTTTTTTGCAACAAATTTATCAACTAATTGTTGTGGATTTACCTTTACCCCAGGGCCCATTGTACTTGACAAAGTAATACTCCGTAAATACTTACCTTTTGTTGCAGCTGGTCTAGCTTTTGTTATAGCTTCTGTTATAACGGCAAAGTTTTCTCTTAGCTTTTCTGTCCCAAAAGAAACCTTACCTATTGGTACGTGGATAATACTAGACTTATCAACTCTATACTCTACTTTACCAGCTTTAATTTCTTTTACAGCTTTTTCTACTTCAAATGTAACTGTTCCTGATTTTGGATTTGGCATAAGTCCTTTTGGTCCTAGGATCCTTCCAATTCTTCCTACAACCCCCATCATATCAGGAGTAGCAACTACCACATCAAAATCAAGCCAGCCTTCGTTTTGGATCTTTGCAACTAGTTCTTCTCCTCCAACAAAATCTGCTCCAGCATCCTCTGCTTCTTTTACCTTATCCCCTTTAGCAAACACTAAAACTGTTCTTGTCTTTCCTGTACCATGAGGTAATACTACTGCTCCCCTTACTTGTTGGTCCGCATGCCTTGGATCTACCCCAAGTCTTATTGACAATTCAACAGTTTCATCAAAATTAGCTTTTGCTGTTTGCTGAACTAGCTCTATTGCTTCCACTGCATCATATAGATGAGTTCTATCTACTAATTTAAAACTTTCTTGATACTTTTTACCTCTCTTTTTCATTTCCTTACCTCCTTGTGGTATTAGCGGA
>JAAZMG010000301.1 GCA_012798935.1 Tissierellia bacterium
ACCACTTATTATTAAGTGAAAAATCATATTGATACTATTTAATATGATTTTAGAAACCAGGTTAGAATTTTATGGCAGGTCATTCTAAGTGGAATAATATAAAAAATAAAAAAGGTAAAGAGGATGCTAAAAGAGCCAAGGAATTTACTAAATTAGGAAGATATATTATGGTAGCTGCAAAAGAGGGCGGAGCAGATGAAGAATACAATCCCGCTTTAAAAGCAGCTGTTGAAAAAGCCAAAGCTGCAAATATGCCAAACGATAATATTGAGAGAGCAATTAAGAGAGGTACTGGAGAACTAGGAGCAGATACCTATGAAGAAATCATATACGAAGGATATGGACCAGGTGGAATAGCCGTATTTGTATCTTGTTTAACAGATAATAGGAATAGAACAGCCTCTGATGTGAGACATGCCTTTGATAAATTTGGTGGAAATTTGGGCCAAACTGGCTGTGTTTCTTTTATGTTTGATAGAAAAGGTGTTCTTGCTATAGAAAGAAATGATTCTATTAATGAAGATGAATTAATGCTTCAGGCTATTGATTATGGTGCAGAAGATTTTGATAGTGATGAATATGGGTATGAGATTATCACCAGTCCAGGGGATTTTAATAAGATTAGAGATTCATTAAGTGAAGAAGGGTATAAGTTTGCAATGGCAGAAATATCATTTCTACCTCAAAATACTTCTGAACTTACAGAGGAAGAAGATATTAAAAATATGGTAAAATTAATAGATGTATTAGAAGATAATGACGATATTCAAGAAATCTATCACAATTGGGAAATTCCTGAGGATTTGGAGATATAGCGGGCTAAAATAAACATCCAACAATATCCTGTTTTTATATGTGATGAAAAACATATAAAAATAGGATATTGTTATATTATTATATAAATAAAGGATTATTCTTTTTTGTGTCTAATATTATATATAGTAGATAAATATTAGGTAAAAGGAGGTTGAGTTTATGTTTGTACCACACAAGTATGCTTTTCAAATAGAAATAACAATGAAATCAGTATTTAAGTGTGGCAAATCTGGATTTGGAGGTATAGCGGATGCAGATTTTATAGAAAAACAACCTTTTGTTGCTATAGCATCTGTATTAGGTAATTTTTATAATAAATTAGACAGTAATACTAAGAACAAAGTGGATAAATTTATCCAGGACTATTATTTGGAAATAGGTAAAAGCATGGAAGAGATTGGAGAAGAAACAATTAAGAATATAACGAAACAATTCAATAACATAATATCAACAATTTAAAAGGCTGGTAAAATAAGATTATTCTATAAATTTTAATTAAAGGATGAACTATTATTGTGGATAGAAATATTAATCCATATATATTATTAAATTGTTTAGCAAAAAATATAGATTGTAATTATGGATTTGTTTTTCCTTGTATAAAAGAGTGTTTTTTTAACATAATAAAATTATAGAAGCTATAAATGGACTGTTAAGGGAGTGAATATATGGAAAATAATCAAGGTTTTGAAGAGGTAAAAAAAAGGTTTAGTGCAGCTGATGTAGATGAAAAAATAGAAATTTATACTTCTGTAAGAGGTTTAACCGTTGATCAATACAAAGAATTATTAAGAATGTTTCCAATTAAATATTTAGACAGATTAGAAAAAGCTATGGGTTAATCGTTATAAAAAGTTGGAAGAAATTTTCTTTCGACTTTTTTATTATTCAGAAAGATATAGACATTTTCTGGTAGTTCATGCATAATGAAAGGCGAGGTGATACTGTAGATGAGAAAACTACTAATTATTATATTAATAATATTTTTACCTTTATATTTCTTATTGAAAAGTGTAGATATCAACACTTTTAATAGGAACTTTTATCTGAACTTCTATGAAAGATACAATGTTGTAGAAGTAACAGGTAAGAGGATTGATGAATTAGACCAGATTACTAGGAATTTATATAGTTACATTAAGGGTGAGTCTGTTGACGAAGTACTAAAACCTTTCTTTAACGAAAGAGAAATAAAACACTTAGAAGATGTTAAAGTTTTATTTATGTATGGATTTAGTCTAAAAAAGTTATCCTTTGCCTTATCCTTATTTGGAATAATAATATTTTTTATTTATAAAGATGTAGTAAAATTTGGACAAGGAATTTTTTATGGTACTTTCATATGGTGGGGGCTAATACTGTTGTTATTATTATCTACCATGGATTTTAATAAATATTTTACTTGTTTTCACTTAATATTTTTTGATAATGATTTGTGGTTATTGGACTCTGATACAGATTTATTAATTCAAATGCTTCCTGAAGAGTTCTTCATTAGTATATTCAGAAGAATTGTATTATTATTTATGGTAATCTTGGCAATAATACAGTTGACAGGCTATATATTGATGAAGAAAGGGAAGGATAAAAGTGGAAGGGTTATCGATTTTTAAAGATTATTTTAATAATATAAAAAGAAATATGATTCTTAATAGTTATTATACTAGAAAGATAAAAGATGGCAAAAGTATGAAAGCTTCTTTTTTAGACTGGATATCTATTACTATACTAGTAATGTTATTTTTCCTTATTACTATTTTTAATTCTACTAAAAATATTATTTGGTCTATAATATTAACTTTAGTATTAATGCTGATATATCTATTTATGTTGATAACTTGGAATAATAGGACTAGAACTAAAAAGATAAATATAATAAATGAGAATATAGCAGAAGAAGAAATCCTTAAAGGAATAGATAGACAGAGTAATGATGATTTTTTATTATATACAAAGGATTTACTTGAGAAGTATTACAAAACCATATTTTTTGAGTATAATAATCGTATAGATTTTTTTGGTGAAATAAACCGGGAAATATATGGGGTAAAATGCATTAGAGGTTCATTGGAAAGTAAGATTACTTTAAAAGATATAGAGTATTATATATTAGATATGAAAAAAAAGAATATAGATGAAGGAATTATAGTAACCAACTCATATTTTACTGAGGAAGTAAAAGAAGAAACAAATTATATATTAATGGATTTTGATCAAATAAAGAATATGTTGAGAGAAACTAATCAATTTCCAACAAAAGAGGAAATAGAGGATATAGTAATTAAGCAATATGAGGGTGAAAGGGAAACATTGAAGGAAAAATTAAGTTTTCAGATGAAGGATAAAATCTATAAACTTATATTACTAGGTATTGGACTATATATAGTATCATCCTTTGTTTCCTATCCATTATACTATAAGGTAATAGCATTTATATTAATAACTATTGGAATGATTATAGGAATATATAATATAATTTTATATTTTAGAAAGAGAAAGAAAATAGAAATTTAAGCTTTCAAATTTTCTTGTAATTAAATAGTTTAGGTGATAATATTAAGGTATTAACAAAATATAGGGGGATTTAATGAAAAAAGTTCTAGCTTTAATGGGAAGTCCTAGGATTAATAAAAATACGGATAGATTATTGACTTTAATGCTTAAAGGAATTGAAGACAAGGGCCATGAAATAAGCAAGGTTCATATTGTTAAGAAAAAAGTATTACCTTGTACTGGCTGTAATTATTGTGGTAAAAAAGGTGAATGTATTATAAAAGATGATATGGAGGAAATATATAAAGGATTTGATAATAGTGATATAGTTATACTAGCTGCACCTTTGTATTTTAATACTGTAAATAGTATTACAAAACATGTAATAGATAGATGTCAAAAGTATTGGTCAATTAAATATCAATTAGGACAAAATTATAGAAGAAATGAAAATAGAATAGGTGTTTTTTTAGCAGTTGGAGGAACAGACTATTCCCATGAACATTTTTCAGCTACAATTCCAACTATAGACTTATTTTTTAAAGCTATAAATGTAGAGTATAGAGGAAACTATTTTGTATCGGGAACGGACAAGGTGCCTATAGAAGAAAGAAAATATATTAAAGAAGAATTATATGAAATAGGGTACAACATTGATAATATTAAAAACTTCTACTGCCATAGGTAGAAGTTTTTTATAAAAGGTGATATAGATGATAAGATTTTTAACGGGCGGGGAATCCCATGGCAAGGCATTAATTGGAATAATAGAAGGATTTCCTGCAAACTTATATTTTAATATAGATTATATAAATAAGGAACTCAAAAGAAGACAAAAAGGATATGGTAGAAGTAATAGAATGGACATAGAAAAAGATGAGATCCTAGTTTTATCTGGTGTAAATAATGGGAAGACTACTGGGAATCCAATATCTATTATGATTAAAAACAGAGGGTCAAATATAGATTTAGTAGAGATAACTAGGCCAAGGCCAGGTCACGGGGATTTAGCAGGGGCATTAAAATATAATCAAAAAGGTGGTCGAAATACTCTGGAAAGGGCTAGTGCTAGAGAAACGGCCATGAGGGTTGCTGTAGGTAGTATTTGTAAATTACTTTTAAAAGAGTTTAATATTCAAATATGTAGTCATGTAATTCAAATTGGTCAGGTGAAGTCTATTAAGAATTATTATAATGGTCTAAAAAAAGAAGAGTTAACAAAGGCAGACAATTCTTTAATAAGATCATTAGACTATCAATCAGAAAAGCTAATGATTCAAATAATAGAAGAGGCAAAGGAAAAAGGAGACACTTTAGGAGGCATAATAGAATTAATAGGGTTAAATATTCCTGTAGGTTTAGGCAGTTACACCAATTGGGATAGAAAGTTGGACGGAAAAATTGCTCATAGCATAATGAGTATTCCAGGGATTAAAGGTGTAGAGTTTGGACTAGGATTTAATACATCTGGAAGGCTAGGTTCACAGGTTCATGATGAAATATCCTATGATGATAATAATACATATTATAGAGAAACTAATAATGCAGGAGGTATAGAAGGAGGAGTTTCTAATGGAGAAGATATAGTACTTAGGGCTGTTATGAAACCTATTCCTACATTGAAAAAACCTTTGAAAACCGTAGATATGAAAACGAAAGAAGTTGCATTTGCCCAATTTGAAAGATCAGATGTATGTGCTGTTCCGTCGGCTAGTATTGTTGCAGAGAGTATGCTATCTTATGTATTAGCCAATGAAATAATATTAAAATTTGGTGGAGATAGTATAGAGGAAATTAAAATTAATTACACAAGTTATATAAATAGTTTGAGAAACAGGTGATAATATGAAAACTATAATAGGAGAAAGTGTTCTGGATAAACTAAATGGATACTTGAAGGACAATAGTATGTATAAACTATATATTATTACAGACGACATAGTAAATGAATTATACATGAATTATTTAGAAAAGATTCTTAAGGATTTTAATTTAATCACTTATGTATTACCTTCTGGTGAGGAGAGCAAGTCCATAGATAATATTATGCCCATATATGATAATCTTATAGAAAACAATATAGATAGAAATACAATTATACTAAGTTTTGGTGGAGGTGTAGTAGGAGATGTAGCAGGATTTGTAGCTTCTACTTATAAAAGAGGATTAAAGTATATTCAAATTCCTACTACCCTTTTAGCTCAGGTAGATAGTAGCCTAGGTGGTAAGGTAGGTATTGACTATGGAGGATATAAAAATATAGTAGGTTCTTTTTATTTTCCGGAGGTTGTGATTATAGATATTTCTTTTTTAAAAACATTAGGGCACAAGGAGGTTACTTGTGGATTAGGGGAAATATTAAAGTATGGTTTAATACATGATTATAGTCTATTTGAATTTACAAGGCTTAATTTAAAAAATATATACAAGAAGGATTTAAATGTAATATTACCTATTATAAAAAGGTCAATAAATATTAAACAAGAGATAGTTTCAAAAGACAAATATGATATAGGGTTAAGGAAAATTTTAAACTTTGGTCATACTATAGGACATAGTATTGAATCCTATTATGGATTTACTAAATTTAATCATGGTGAATCTATAATATTAGGAATAATGTATGAATCCTACATAGGAAAAGAACTTGGATTAATAGATGAGGGGTATTTTGATGAAATATTTACAACCCTTAAAAACTTAGTAACACCAATTAGATTTTCTAATGAAGAAATAAATAGTTTAATTAATATTATGAAGAATGATAAAAAGAATATAAACGATAATATAGGCTTTATATTACCAGTAGGGAAGGGAAAAGTTAATTTATATAATAATATTGAAGAACAATTAATTATTAAAAGTTTGAAAGGTGAATGGATTTGATAATCAGCGGAAAAGGGAAAAAACTGATAGGTGAGATAACAGTTCCTGGAGATAAGTCTATTTCTCATAGAAGTATAATAATAGGTTCATTGGCTGAGGGCATTACTACCGTAAACAATATTTTAATGTCCGAGGATGTTAAAAGGACTATTAAATGTTTTCAGGATATGGGAGTTGATATAAAAGAGGATGGGCA
>JAAZMG010000302.1 GCA_012798935.1 Tissierellia bacterium
AACCCATTAAGGTAAAATAAATATTCTTTAAAAATACCCCTACAATACCTGTTTTATTACTAAACAAACTAATTATTGATAGTATACCAAAAGAAATAATTACTATGCCTAATATTTCTCTATTATACTCTTTGCTTTTTGTTCCCCTTTTATTACCCGTTCTTTTACTCAAAAATACCACCCTTTTAAAAGTTCTATACAAAGATATTGAATTTTTCCCTATGAACAAAGGCTTATAATACCTAAGCATTTGCCTTTATTCCTTTTATGGAAAGTCCATTATAAAAAAATTGTACTTTCTTAAACATTATAAAAAAATGAAGATATTATTGTAATTATACCAACTATCCATAAATAATAAGAAAAATAGTGAAGCTTATCTTTCTTAAGAGTATTTATTAAAATTTTTATTGCTAAAACACCTACTATGGCTGATAATATAACTCCAACTAAAAGAGGTATTGTAAAAGCTACCTCACTACCTGTTTTAACTACCTGAATTATACCTAACAATCCTGCTCCAAAAGTAGCGGGCAGGGCAAGTAAAAATGAAAATTCTGTAGCCAATGCTCTATTTAATCCCCTAAATAATCCAGCTACAATGGTAGAGCCAGATCTAGAAATTCCAGGTATTATTGCTATACCTTGAAAGATACCAATAATTATTGAATCTAAAAAGCTCATATTTTTAACATTTTTATTTTCATAAGATTTATTATTTGCAATCCATAGCAAAGTACCAGTCATTAAAAAAGCTATGCCTATGGGAATTAAAGAAGATGAATATAGTTTTTCGAAAAAGTCTTCAAATAATAATCCTATTATTGCGGTAGGAATACTACCTACAATAATGAATAAGCCTAGTTTTTGATATCCATTAGTTATTTTAAACTTTTTATTTTTGATACCATTTAATAGCATTCTAAAGAATTCAACTATTATCTTTATTATATCATTAAAATAAACTATTACTATTGAAATAAGGGTACCAAAGTGAAGCATTTCGGTAAAGAACAAATTGCCCTCCTTTATTCCAAAAAAATGTTGTAGTATTACTAAATGTCCAGAACTGCTAATTGGTAAAAATTCTGCAATTCCTTGAAAAACGCCTAAAATAATAGCTTGAATTAGAGTCAAGTTAATCCCCCCTTGTTAAATTTGACATTCTCATGTTATTATAGCATAATTTAAAATGTTATACTATTTATATTTCCCTTCCATAAGAGCCTCTAGCTTTTTAAGTGCCTGACTAAACCCACCAACTTCATCGATTAATCCGTAATCAACAGCTTCTTTACCAATAAGAATAGTACCAACATCATTGGCTAATTCATCTGTAGAGTACATTAATTTTTTTAAAGTGTCCTTATTTATATTAGATGTTCTTAGAATAAAGTTTATAATTCTTTGTTGCATTTTTTCAAAGTATCTAAAAGTTTGAGGAACTCCTATTACTAACCCGGTAGTTCTTATAGGATGAATTGTCATAGTAGCCGTAGGCACAATAAAAGAATAATCTGAAGCAGTAGCTAATGGAACGCCTATACTATGTCCCCCTCCTAATACTAAAGAAATCTTTGGTTTATCGATAGAGTTTATCATTTCAGCTAAAGCTAATCCTGCCTCAACATCGCCACCTACAGTATTTAATATTATAAATATTCCTTTTATTTTAGGGTTTTGCATAGAAGTTATTAGCATAGGTACTATATGTTCATATTTAGTTGTTTTTTTGTCAGATGGTGATAATGTATGTCCTTCCACCTCTCCTATTATAGTTAAAAATTGAATAGGATTGTTAAAATCTGGTATATCCGGAGTCCCTATTTCTTTTATAGCCTCCATAGCATTGGTATTTTTATCATTATTTGTATCCTTGTTCACTATATTACCTCCATTATATTTAGATGTTTATCATCTTATAGTTTTTACAAGTTTAGTAATAATATGCTTTGATTATTTAATCATAAGAATAAAAACCTGATACTAGATCAGGTTTTTATTTATTCATATAACTTAAATTCTTTATGGAGAGCCGATAATGCTTTTTTTGTATCTTCTTCTTTTATTAAGCACCAAATAGTATTATGAGAATCGGAAGTTTGGAGAACTTTTATATTCTCCTTTGACAAAGCTTTTATAATCCTTGCCATCACTCCAGGGATACCTTGCATTTTATAGCCAATTGCACTAATTTTACAACAATCTTCAATAATCTCATAATCAAGGTCTTCTTTATTCAATATAGAAATAAGTTTATCTTTATCTTCATCGCTAATTGTAAATATTTTTTGTTCTACTAAAAAGTTAATTAAATCTAAACTTATTTGATTTGAAGTTATTTTATCCATTAATCTATCTATTTTATGACTATCTTTATCATCATTTAATGAAATTTTTACTTGTACTCTATCTTTCTTATAGGTTATAGCAGTAATTATTTTTTCATTAAATAGTTCTTTTCTATTATTGATAAAATTTACATCTACTCCTCTAATAGAAGTTCCTTCACTGTCGCTGTAGGTGTTTTTAATTACTAGAGGAATATTAAATTGTTGTGCCATTTCTACAGCCCTTGGATGTATTACCTTGGCTCCATCTTCTGCTAATTGATATACTTCAGAATAACACATCTTTTTTAGTACTTTTGCATTAGATACGATATTAGGGTCTGCTGTCATTATACCATCTACGTCAGTAAATATTTCTACATGACTACAATTAATAGCATTACCTATAGCTACTGCAGATATGTCGCTTCCTCCACGACCTAATGTAGTAATTTCACCATATTTATTACTACCTTGAAAACCAGCTACTATTACTATTTTGTTTTCATTAAGATGTTTAATAATATTAGATGAATCTACGTTTATAATTTCAGCATTTCCAAAGTTATTATTAGTAAGAATACCTGCCTGATGTCCAGATAAAACTGCTACTTTATAACCTTTTTCATAAAGATGACTAGCTAATACTACAGAGGAAATTATTTCTCCACAGGATATGAGCATATCTATCTCTTTATTTGTTACTGCTTTTGTATTTATAATGTTTAATAATGTATCTGTAGCATAAGGATCACCTTTTCTTCCCATAGCTGATACTACAACTACTACTTTGTATCCCATATTGTACTTTTCCATAATCTTGTTAGATGCTTTTTCTCTACTTTCTTTAGAGGATATAGAAGTCCCTCCAAACTTTTGAACTATTGTCTTCATTTAGTATATTCACCCCTAGTATTTTATCTATAATTTATAATATGTTTCTTTAGTTTTAACGTGAGCATATTGGTATATTTATAGTTCTATAATAACCATATCATTTCCTATCTTTCTAATAGATTCCCAGGGTATTTCCATGTCATAATTTTCTCCAAATATCTTAAATTGAAGTTTTCGCTCAGGTATTAACAATGTTAAAATTTTCCCGGTTTTCTCATCAACTACAATATCTGAGTCTGCAATAATACCTAATCTCTCTCCATTATTTAAATTTACAATTTCTTTTCCTCCTAATTCGGTTAACATCATTATATCAACCCCTTTTTTAAATGATTATTAAATTTTATGTGGATTTTGATATATTATGCATTATCAATTATGATAAGGTCTTATATGATGTTATTTAATAACCAGTATGTCCAAAACCCCCTGAACCTCTTTTAGTTTTATTTAAAAAGTCAACTTCACATAGCTCAACTTTCTCATGTTTAACAATGACAAGTTGAGCTATTCTATCTCCTTTATTAATTATATATTCATTCTTACCTAAATTTACTAATATAACTTTAATTTCCCCTCTATAATCACTATCTATTGTACCTACTCCATTAGCTAAAGAAATACCATGCTCTAGAGCTAGTCCACTTCTAGCTCTAATTTGTCCCTCATAACCTTCAGGTATAGATAAATATAGGCCTGTAGGGATTAAAGCCCTATCTAGGGGCTTTAACACTAATTTAGATATATTTGCATATAGATCAATCCCAGCGGAACCAGATGTACTAGATTTTGGAAGGGGAAAAGGACTTTTATTTATTACTTGAATTTTCATAATATCACCTCAATCAAAAAGTACTTCTTTTAAGTTTGTATCAATTTTTTCATTATTAGGCACCTTGCCAACATATGCAATATTATATTTATCCTTGTTAAAAACATCTAAGACTACTCTTTCTATATCCTCCATTGAAACTTCGTCAATTTTACCCAAGACTTCCTCAGGAGGTAAAATTCTACCTAATAAAAGTTCGGATTTTCCTATATCAAACATCCTACTAAAAGTGCCTTCCATTCCTAAAATATAATTACCTTTTAGTTGTTCTTTAGACTTTCCTAATTCATCTTTAGTTATTAAATTAGTCCTTATCGACTCTATATTTTCATTTATAAGTTTAGCCACATTGATCACTTGTTCCACACTCAAGCCAGCATAAATTGTAAAGGTTCCTATATTTTCAAAAGAAGTAGGATGGGAATAAACAGAATATGCCAGACCTCTTTCTTCTCTAATTTTTTGGAACAGTCTAGAACTCATACTTCCACCAAATATATTATTCATCACCAATAATGGATATAAGTCATCTGACCCCCTTTTAACCCCTTCCATACCTAGACAAAAATTTAATTGTTCTGTATCTTTTAATTTACTATTTAATTTTTGACTAAAACTAGGAATACAGCTATTTAAAGAGTTATTGTTTTTATTCTCTTTAATATGATTTTTATAAAAACTTTGATTTAATATTTTCATAGTATCCTTAGGCTCAAAATTTCCTGCTATAGATATAACCATATTTTGTGAAGTATAATGTTGATTAAAATATTCCAATATAGATTCTCTATTTAAATTACTTACTGTTTTATAAGAACCTAAAATAGGTAAAGCCAAAGACGTATCTTCAAACATAATTTCACTTAAAAGGTCATAGACTACATCTTCCGGTGAATCTAAATACATTTTTATCTCTTCATAAACAACCCCTTTTTCTTTATCTATATCCTCATCGTCAAACTTGGAATTATTTATCATGTCAGATAGAACATCAATTGCAATTGGCAGGTGATTATCTAATACCTTAACATAAAAGCAAGTATATTCTGTACCTGTAAAAGCATTTATTTGACCTCCAATATTATCTATAAGTTCTACTAAATCCTTTGCTGTTCTATTTTTAGTTCCTTTAAAAAGCATATGCTCTATAAAATGGGAAACCCCGTTTAAATGCTTGTCCTCTTTTGCTGAACCATTATTTACTAGTATTCCAACTGAAACAGAGTTGACATACGGAATTTTCTCCATGGCAACTCTAATACCATTATTTAACTCATCTTTAAAATACATTTTTTCCTCCTAAACCTTAGTAGTATTACTTTACTATATCACTTATTGTACCAATTCTATAATCTTTATTAAATAGATAGATAATAACTTCTGGTAAAGCTTTTACTGTTTCTTCTGTAGGATGCATCAATACAATGGCTGAATTGTGTATTTTACTTGTTATCCTTTCTTTGATTTTTTCTTTATCACTATCTTCTTTCCAATCTATAGTATCAATACTCCACATTATTATATCATAATTTAAATCTTTTGCGGCCTTAATAGTATTATCGTTGTATGCTCCCGAGGGAGGCGCAAAGTAAATGGATTCAATTCCTAAAGTCTCTTTAATAATATTATGGGTCCTTAAAATCTCCTCTTTGTTTTTTTCATAACTTAATTTATCATAATCCATATGTTTATATCCATGATTACCAATTTCATGTCCATAATCGTATATCACTTTTAGTAATTCAGGATTTTTTTCAGCCCATGTTCCTGTAATGAAATATGTTATCTTAATGTTTTCTTTTTGAAAAATTTCTAACATGGGCAATATGTATTCATTTCCCCAATCTACATTACAAGCAAAAGCTACAACCTTATCATCTACATTTCCTTTATAATAAATATCCATATAGAAAGTTTCATCTATTCTATTATAAAAGGATATATAGAAAGCCACAACTACAATAATAAATATTATTATTAATAAAGTATATATAGTCTTTTTATTAACAACTAATATTCTCATATTTATCCCTCCAAATATTTTCCTTATGATTATTTATATTCAGAGAAATAAAAATATATTCAATTTTATAATTTGGTTCCTCTTTATAAAAATTAAAAACATGAACCTATTTTGGGTTCATGCATTTATTTTTTATTCTCATTCCTTTGTTTATTATCATCTTTTGGTAAGGCAGCTTTTCTTGATAAATTTATTCTACCTTGATTATCTATATCTATTACTTTAACTAGTACTTTATCATTAACAGCTAATACATCCTCAACCTTCTTAATTCTTTCATGAGCTATATTAGAAATATGAACTAAGCCCTCCTTACCATTTAGGATTTCAACAAAGGCTCCAAAAGGTACTATTCTTACTACTTTACCCATATAAATTTCCCCAACCTCTACATCTTTTGTCACTTTATGAATTAGCTCCATGGCTTTCTCTCCACCTTCAGCTTCTTCTGCTGCAATAAATACTTTTCCATCATCATCTATATCTATTTTTACGCCTGTTTCATCTATTATTTTGTTAATCATCTTGCCTCCAGGTCCAATAATATCTCTTATTTTATCTGGATGCACTTGCATAGTAAATATCCTTGGGGCGTAAGG
>JAAZMG010000303.1 GCA_012798935.1 Tissierellia bacterium
AGATAGGTTTCTAGGATTTAAAGCTGCCATGGCTCATTATAATATAGATATTATAGATGAGTATGTTTTATATGGAGAATTTAGAACTAAAAAATCCTATGAGGAGGTAAAAAGGCTACTATCTAACAATAGCATAGAGAATCCAACAGCTATATTTGCAGCTAACAATAGAATAGCAGAGGGAGTTTTAATGGCTATAGAAGAAATGGCACTAAGGATACCCGATGATATATCCTTAGTATCTTATGGGGAAATAGGTTTAGCTCAGCTGGTAGAACCAAAGCTCACAGTATTGCAACAGGATCCTAAAACCATAGGTGAAATAGCCTCTAGAATATTGATTGAAAAAATAAACGGGAAGTTAAAGGGTGGTTTTAAAGAATATATAATTTATCCAGAAATGTATCTAGGTGATTCGGTAAAGGAGATGTGAATTCCCCCTATTTATTAATAGTAATCGATTACTTCTATAAAATCTATAATTTAAACATAATATTTCTACTATAGTTTTAATATTATATTAATATACCAATGTAACGCTAGGATATAGTAATCGATTACTATGAACCTATACTTATCTTATGCAAGCGTTTTCAAATTTAAAATTCATTATATTTATGATAACTAAAGCATAATAAACAGATGCACTTTAAAATAAAATTTAGGGAGGCTTGTTAAAATGATATTAAAAGGCGTTGTGGCAGCTATTGTAACACCTTTCGATGAAAAAGGGCGTATAGATGAGAAGGCCCTAAGAGATCTTTGTAAGTTTGAAGTAAGTAAAGGTGTAAATGGTATATTTGCTTTAGGTACAACAGGAGAAGGAACTTTACAGGATGTAAGCACGAGAAAATTTGCTGCTGAAGTTATTAAGGATGAATTAAAAGGAAAACTTCCAGTAGTACTTCATGTGGGAGATTTGAAAGTTAAGGATATATGGGAACTAACTAAACATGCGATAGATATAGGAGTAGATGCAATTACATCTATTGCTCCATATTACTATAAGGTAAAGGATGAGGAATTAAAGGATTTTTATATTGAACTTTCTAAAAATGTTCCAGAAGATTATCCAGTATATATTTATAATTTCCCTGGAGTTACAAATAATGATGTAACAACACCTATACTTAAAGAATTGTTAGAAGAGACTAAAAACATTAGAGGAATTAAGTTTAGTTCTGCTGATATGATAAGACTTCAAGAATATATAGGGTTAAAATCTGATAGATTTAATGTTTTAAGTGGATGTGACCCACTATTCTATACTATGCTTTGTATGGGATGCGATGGATTGGTATCAGGAAATTCAAATGTAATGCCAGAAGTCTTTGTCAAGCTTTATGAAGCTTATATAAAAGGTAAACATGAAAAGGCAAGAGAATTACAGTTCTATGCTAGGGAGGTTGCTGATTTATTACAGGATGGGAATGTGCCTATAATTAAAGCAGGTATGAGTATTAATGGCTTAAATGGTGGATATGTTAAGAAACCATTAAAAGATTTAGATGTAAAAAGCAGGGAGCTGCTATTAAATAAACTCAAAAAATTAAAGGGGAAGGTGGAAGGATAATGATTAAGAGAAGTAGGCTTTTAGTTATTTTAGCTTTAGCACTTTCGGTAATGCTTGCCATTACAGCTTGTACAGGTGGTGATACTGGAGAAGACAACGTTGAGCCTGAGGAACAACAAGAAGCTGAAGATGTTGGTGTAGAATATCCAGAGGACCAAATTACTATGATAATTCAAGCTGCACCTGGAGGACTTTCTGACACAGTTGCAAGAACAGTGGCTCAAGAATTACAAAATGATTTAGGTGTTCCTGTGGTATCAGTTAACAAAACTGGAGCAGCAGGAGCTGTAGCAATGTCTTTCTTACAAGGAAGCAATCCAGATGGATATACTATTGGATATGTACCAGTAGAATTATCTATGGTTAAAGCTTTGGGTTTTGCTAATGATGTAGAACCAGATGCTTATACTCTTCTTGGAAGGTCCAATATTTCACCAGCAACAATTACAGTTAGAGCAGATGCTCCTTGGGATACAGTTGAGGAATTTTTAGAGTATTCAAAGGAAAATCCAGGAAAGGTAAAAGTAGGTAATTCAGGAACGGGTTCTATTTGGCATATAGCAGCAGCTTCAGTAGAGGAAGCAACAGGTGCTAAATTTAACCATGTACCTTTTGATGGTGCTGCACCAGCTATTGCAGCTCTTATGGGTTCTCATGTAGATGCAGTTACTGTATCTGTTTCAGAAGTTAAATCTGGGGTTGATAGTGGAGAACTTAAAGTACTAGGAGTACTTGATGAAGAAAAATCACCTTTCTTCCCAGATGTGCCAACTCTTGCAGAAAAAGGTTATGATATAACAGTTGCAGCATGGGGTGGATTTGCAGCTCCAAAGAATTTACCAAAAGAAGTTGAAGATGTATTAATACCAGCAATTGAAAAAGCAATCCAATCAGAAGCTTTAAAGAAGATTGCTGAAGAAAGAGCTTTTACAGTTGCTTATCAAAACGGGGAAGATTTCTACAAATTTGCAAAAGATCAATTTGATTTCTATATGAAGATGATACCTGAGATGGATATAAACTAGGCCATTTAAACTAAGATTATAAGAAGCTTGTATGTATATACATACAGGCTTCTTTAAAAGGAGGATAGACATGCTAAATGGGGATATTATATTTGGAATTATTACATCTTTAATAGGAATTAGTTGGATATTTATGTCTAGAGGATTTCCTGCTGGAACGGCTGATGGGGTACCAGGTCCAGGATATTTTCCTATTATTCTTGGAGTTGCTTTGATAATAATGTCTGTAGTTTTAATCATAAAAGGGATTAAAATTAAAAAGATATATTTTAATGTAAAAGAATGGCCAAAGGAAAATATAAAGATATTTTTATTTACTATATTATCTGTAGTAATTTTTATGGTTTTATGGATAAAAGTATCCTATATTTTGGCAAGTATTGTAATGTTATTCTCCCTAGGCTGTTTTTATAAGATAAAACCTATGAAAAATATTATTATTGCTATTTGTTTTAGTTTTGGAACCTATTGGCTTTTTAACAATGTGTTTCATGTAATGTTAAAATTAAGATGAGAGGAGAGAATATAATTGTTATTTAATGCATTGAAAGCAGTTTTACAACCTAGTGTATTTTTATACAACTTCATAGGGGTAATTACAGGAATGTTCATAGGAACTTTACCTGGTCTTTCAGCTACTATGGGGGTTGCGTTACTTACTCCTCTTACTTTTTGGTTAGAACCTACTCAAGGGTTAGCTATGCTCCTTGGTGTTTATAATTCATCCATATGGGCAGGAGGAATTTCTGCAATCTTAGTAAATACTCCAGGTACACCGGCTTCCATAGCCCAAACCTTTGATGGTTATAAGATGACCCAACAAGGGAAAATAGGATTAGCCCTTGGGGCAAATACTATTTTTTCAGTTATTGGTGGGCTTTTTAGCACATTTGTACTTATAGTGGCTGCTTTTCCTATAGCAAGATTTGCTCTAAGATTTGGACCACCAGAATACTTTGCATTAGCTATTTTTGGATTGTCTATGATGATAAGTGTATCAGGAAAAGAAGTAGTAAAAGGTTTAGTCATAGGAATACTTGGACTTATTATATCCACTATTGGATTGGATCCTATGTTTTCTGTTCAAAGGTTTACCTTTGGGAACATAAACCTTATGCAAGGGGTATCTTTTATACCTATTATGATAGGTATGTTTGGAATAGGAGAAATATTATATCAAATTATTGAAAGAAAAAAAGATAAGAGGATAATTAAGGATACAAAAGACCTAGGTAGGATATTACCTACAGTTGAGGAATGGAAACGTTGTGCTCCTGCAACCTTAATTTCATCCATTATTTCAGTTATAATAGGTGCAATTCCAGGTACAGGAGGAGATATAGCTTCTATAGTATGTTGGCAACAGGCAAAACAAATATCAAAACATCCGGAAGAATTTGGTGAAGGTTCTATAGAAGGACTTGCCGCTGCATCTTTAGCTAATAATGGAGTTATTGGTGGAACTATGACTACTATGATGACTTTAGGGCTTCCTGGAGATTCAGTAACGGCTATTCTCATTGGTTCTCTTATGATGTATGGATTACAACCAGGACCACAATTGTTCGTATCTAATCCAGACTTTGTATATAATATTATGGCACTTTTAATTGTTGCAAATTTAACTGTTTTAATAATTGGACTTTTATCAGCAAAGGTTAGTTCTTATATATTAAAGGTAGATCCAGAGATTATTTGGATAATAGTTATACTTTTTTGTATAATCGGTTCCTATGCTCTTAACAACTCTTTGTTTGATGTAGTAATAATGCTTGTATCAGGACTTTTAGGATTTGTATTTAGAAAGCTAGAAGTACCATTAGGACCCTTTATATTAGCGCTTCTTCTTGGACCTATTGCAGAATCAAACTTTAGAAGAAGTTTAGCCTTATCATCAGGAGATTACTCAATATTTGTAACAAGGCCTATATCAATAGTATTGTTTATTCTTGCTATAATATCCTTAACTTACGGATCTATAAAAAAAGCTATGAACAAAAGAACAATAGAAGCTTAATGGAGATTAAAATAGAGATTTAAGGAGGGAGCCTATGGATATATTAAAAATTGGAACAAAGGTGATTGAAAAAGAAATAGAGGCTATTGAAAAGATTAGTAGGGAATTAGATGAAAATTTCGTATCTGCTATTAATTCTATTCATGATTGTAAAGGAAGGGTTATATTTACAGGTCTTGGTAAGTCCGGACATATAGGCAAAAAACTGGCTGCTACTTTTGCTAGTACGGGGACTCCAGCTAGTTTTGTCCATGCAACAGAAGCTCTTCATGGAGATCTAGGCATGATAACAAAAGATGATATAGTTATAGCCATATCCAATAGTGGGGAAACAAAGGACCTTTTGGATATGATACCATCATTGAATTTAATAGGAGCTAAGATAATATCCATTACTTCCAATGAAAAATCCTCTTTGGCAATAAAGAGTGAAATCCATATTAAAGTGGATACAAAAAAAGAAGCAGATCATTTGAATTTAGCTCCTACATCTAGTACCACTGCTGTTTTAGCTGTAGGGGATGCTATGGCTGTTGTTTTATCAATTCTAAAGGATTTTAAAAAAGAAAATTTTGCTGTATTTCACCCAGGAGGGAGTTTAGGTAAGGCATTATTAGGAGAAAAGATTTTAAAGGGAGAAGATTTATAATGAAAAGAATTCTTGTAATAGGAAGTTTTATGATGGATCTGGTGGCTAAAACTCCTAGAGTTCCCGTTGAAGGAGAAACCATAAGGGGAATATCCTTTTCCCAATTTACTGGTGGAAAAGGGGCCAATCAAGCTGTGGCAGCTTCAAAACTAGGTGGAGATGTTACTATGCTTGGTAAATTGGGAAAAGATCAATTTGGGGAAGCTCATATGAATAGTTTAAAAGAATATAAAGTTAATAGTAAATATATATTAAGGGATGAGTTTGAAAGTACTGGTATAGGTTTTATTACTTTAGAGGTTAGTGGGAAAAATAGGATAATTATTATACCAGGGGCAAATTTAAAATTGACATCAGAGGATATCGAGGCTCATGAACAATTAATAAAAGAATGTGATATTTTGATTTTGCAACTGGAAATTCCTTTAGAGAGTACTTATAAGGCAATGGATTTAGCCTATAAATATAAAAAAACCATTATATTTAATCCAGCTCCCTATATGGATTTTGAAAAGACCTATTTAAGTAAATTAACCTATATTGTATTAAATGAAGTGGAAGCTAGAGAATGTACAGGTATAGAAGTAGTTGGCAGACAAAGTGCAAAAGAAGCAGCAGAGAGTCTATTAATTCGAGGATGTAAGAATATAATTATTACCATGGGAGAAAAGGGAGTTTATTTTTTAAATAAAGATAATGAATATTTTATAGAAAGTAGAAAGGTAGATGTGGTGGATACTACTGGAGCAGGAGATGAGTTTATCGGCTCCTTTGCCTATGGTATTGGCAATGATTGGACTATACATGATTCATTGCAATTTGCAAATGTGTCTTCAGCTTTAGCAGTAACAAAAATGGGTACCCAACCATCATTACCTTATTATCATGAGGTTGTAGATTTTATAAAAGAGAATGCTAGTGAATTGATTAACTTAGTAGAGTAGTGGTGAAATTAAAGATTATATCCTAAAGTAAAATATAAATATTTTTGGAGGTGCTACTATGAAAAAGATAATTAATGATCCTAATGAATTTGTAGATGAGATGTTAGAAGGTATACTTTTAGCTCATAGCCATGATTTAAAAATAGCAGGGAATGATAAAAGAGCCCTTGTAATAAAAGATGCTCCTATCAAAGAAAAAGTAGCTATAGCTACAGGAGGTGGCTCAGGACATTTACCAGTATTCCTAGGATATATAGGTAAAGGTATGATAGATGGATGTGCAGTAGGAAATGTATTTGCTTCACCTAGTGCAAATACTATGTTCAATGTAACCAAGGCTATTGATGGAGGAGAAGGCGTTCTGTATATATATGGAAATTATGGTGGAGATGTTATGAATTTTAATATGGCGGCCGAGATGAGTGAATTTGAAGATATAAAGGTAGAAACGGTAATAGTAGCAGATGATGTGGCTTCTGCGCCAAAAGGAAGTGAAGATAAAAGAAGAGGGGTTGCAGGATTATTTTATGCATATAAAATAGCTGGTGCAGCTGCATATGAAGGTAAATCTTTAGAGGAAGTAAAGGAAATTGTAGAAAGAGCTCTCCAAGGAACTAGAACTATGGGAATGGCTCTGTCACCTTGTATTATACCTTCTGTTGGAAAACCTACCTTTACCATAGGAGAAGATGAAATGGAAATAGGTATGGGAATTCACGGAGAACCAGGTATAAAAAGAGAAAAATTAAAATCTGCTGATGAAATTACAGAAGAATTGATGGATAGAATATTGACAGATTTACCTTATGTAGAGGGGGATGAAGTTTCAATCCTTATAAATGGATTAGGTTCTACGCCAAAAGAAGAATTATATATTGTATATAGAAAAGTACATTCTATATTAAAAGAAAAAGGTATAAAAGTTTATAGGCCTTATATTGGGGAATATGCTACTTCCATGGAGATGGGAGGAATGTCCATAACCTTGATGAAATTAGATGACCAAATTAAAAGTTTGTTGGATAAAAGTGCAGATACTCCCTTTTTTCAGCAGGTGTAGGAGGTAAAGATATGGAATATATTTATATTGAAGATGTAAAGGGAATATTTAAAAAGATAAGTGAAATTATGAATGAAAATAAAGATTATCTAATCTCTCTTGATGGGGCCATGGGTGATGGGGATTTAGGTATAACCATGAGTGAAGGTTTTGGAGCAATTGTAGAGGAGATGGATAATTTTAAAGAAGAAGATATAGGAAATTTTATAGCGAAGATGGGGATGACCATGGCAAATGCAGCACCATCTACTTTGGGGACTTTGCTTGCTACAGCTATGATGAAAGGTGGCAGAGCAATAAAGGGTAAATCCAAACTTAAATTAGATGATATGGTTTGTTTTGGGGAAATTGCTATAGATGGCATGAAGGCTATAGGAAAAGCTGAAATAGGAGATAAAACTATATTAGATTCCCTGTGGCCAGGTATAGAGAATCTTAAAGAGAACGAAGATAAAGATATTACTATAGTAAAAGCTTATAAAGAGGCATATGAAGCTGCAGAAGAGGGGGCTTTAAATACAAAACATATGATATCAAAACATGGTAGAGCTGCTTATTATGGGGAAGATTCTATAGGGAAACAAGATCCAGGTGCTACTGCAGGTGCACTTATATTTAAGGGAATATATTTATATTTTGAAGAAAGATAAGACAGGGAGTGGAATCTTATCTTGGAACCCGGATAAGGGGACGGTTAACTTGTCCGGGTTTTCTATTTTTTAATTGGTAAGTAGGTATGTAATTAAAGACGATAATACTATAATATTAGCTGATAAAATCAAAGAACGTAAGATTAAGTATAGGAGCTACTCCCGTCCCAAATATTTCAAGTAAAAAACACTCTAAAAAATAAAGGGATTTTAGCAATTATGTAGAATAAAAAGGGGTATAAACTATATGCAATTATAATAGAAAACAATCATAAGGAAGGGGTAGATATATGAAAAGAATGTTTTTAGGTTTTACAATTGGCAATGATCCACACACGGAGGGATTGTTCAAGGCGGCAAATATTGCAAAGCTGGCAGGATTGGACACCCTGGTTTTGCCACCTGGGGAAACATTAAAAGGCATAGCCCAGGCCATAAACAGGCACAATCCCCACTATGTTGGTCTTAGTTATAGATTATCCCCTAAAGTTGGTGTAAGGGAGTTAATATCTGTATTGACCAGATTAAAGGAACTAGGTGTTTTATTTAAACCCAATGGGGACCAAAGGAAGATTGCCTTTGCAGGCCTTCCTAAGACTGTCAATATTTTAAGGGAAATATACCCGCAGCTTCCTTGTCAAGTCTTTTTAGTTCCCCAGGAAACCTGCTTGTTAGCTAGAGCTGCTTCCGTATTAGATTTTATTGAAGTTTACGATAAAAGAAGGGAATTTATACTAGATAAGCTTAAAGAAGAATTATTCCCATATCAAATTAAGGTATTAGACCAACTGGCGGAGGAAGTAATTTCAAAGGAAGAATACCGGCTAGAGCCTCCCTTAAACATACCATCTAAACAGGCTATGACTTCCTTACCTTATAGATCCATAGAGGCCAAAAGACCCCTTATACGAACCCATTTTGGGATCCCATCAGATTCTATAGCTCCTACGGTAGAGGGGATAAAAATATTGGCTAATGCAAAAGTGGTAGATGAAATATCTCTAGGTTCTTCAGATTTATCCCAAAGGTATTTTGGTAAACCTGAGGAATTTAAGATAAGAAAGAATGATGGTGGAGTTCCATATAAAGATTATAATGATTTAGTAAAACTTTTCCAAGCAACTAGGCAGGGCAATTACCCATCCATAAAGCCCTATGCCCATGTATCCGATATATTAAATTTCATAGATATTTGTATTAAGGCTGGAATGTTAATTGGTGCACACCAGGCTATACCTCTTTTTTGGTTTAATGAACTGGATGGAAGAGGCCCCTTATCTGTTTCTGAATCCATTGAAGAGCATATTTTGGCTGTTAAAAAACTGGCTAAATTAGGTATTCCAACGGAAATGAATGACCCTAATCAATGGTCTTCTAGATATGCTCATGACAGTATAATAGTAGCGGATTATGGTTTAATCACAGGGGTAATGACTACTTCTGGGGTGAAGGATATTATATATCAATTCCAGTTTAACAAACCAGCTGAAACTGGGGATTTTGCGGATTTAGCTAAGATGACTGCTGCAATAGAGATTTCTAATAAAATAGCTGCCTATAGGAAACCACTTCCAGCCATGTGGATAGAAACTAGGACAGGAATAGAGCATTTAAGTCCAGATATGGACAAGGCTAAATATCAATTAGCTAGGTCTACTCTATTACAAATGTTTTTAAATCCTCAAATTATCCATTTAGTAAGTTATTGCGAGGCTAATTATGCAGCAAGGCCTGAAGATATTATTGAAAGCTCTCAAATAGTCCGTAGGGCTGTCAGACTATTTATGGAAAACAAACCAGATTTAATGAAATATATCCACGACCCTATAGTGATAAATAGGAAAGAACATCTTATAAAAGAATCCTCATTTTTACTAAAGGAGATAGGAAAGTTGAATCCTTTATTTGAAGAAGATGATTTATCTGCCTATGCTCCTTATTTAACTCATGGCCCTACCTTACAGGAAGCTATAAAAAGAGGATATATGGCAGCACCAGGTATTAATCATCCAGAATATCAGCAACAAAGATTATTAACCAAAGTTATGAAATATGGATTTATTGATGCTGTAGATTATATAGAAGGTACCCCCATAACAGAAAAGGAAAGATTAGGTAAATTAAAATCCAAGTCTAATTAATAAAATAAATCAAATGAAAGGGTGAAAATGAACATGAAGATAGGCATATATGGTTCAAGTACACA
>JAAZMG010000304.1 GCA_012798935.1 Tissierellia bacterium
TCTCTAAATCTTTGTTAGTTGCTGCAATAATTCTAACATCAATACTTTCTGAATGACTAGAGCCTATTTTTTCTATTTCTTTGTCTTGAATAACTCTCAAAAGCTTAACTTGCATATTCATAGGTAAATCCCCTATTTCATCTAGAAAAATAGTACCACCATCAGCGGCCTTGAATTTACCTATCCTTCCACCTTTTTTTGCCCCTGTAAAGGATCCTTCTTCATATCCAAATAGCTCTGATTCCAATAATTCATAAGGAATCGCACCACAATTTACTTTAATAAAAGGGGAATTAACTCTCCTACTATTATTATGTATAGAATGAGCAAATAGTTCTTTGCCTGTGCCTGACTCACCTAAAATTAACACATTTGAATTAGATTGTGCTATTTTTTTCGTAAATTC
The DNA here is from genome assembly GCA_012798935.1 of Tissierellia bacterium. Lineage (GTDB taxonomy): Bacteria > Bacillota > Clostridia > Tissierellales > Tepidimicrobiaceae > JAAZMG01. The sequence goes on from JAAZMG010000304.1 coordinate 407, forward strand.
CTTTAATTCATCCATTGACTTACTGTTACTTATTATATGATTTAAATTATATTTAGCTTTATTTACTGTTTTAAATTCATTTTTATAAAGATTTAATTCCTTTTCGATTTTACTTACCTTTTGATATAGATATTTTAACTCATCTATATCTCTAAATAAAACTTTCCCTACTGCTCCTACTACTTTCCCATTAAAAAATACTGGAATTCTCGTTGCTATCATTTTCTTACCCTTAATTTTTTGTACTTCCTCATATTCAGGTATCCCATTTTTTACAACTATATGCATCCTTGTATTTTCTATAATCTCTGTTACATGTTTACCAACAGCATCTTCAACTTTTATTTCTAAAAATTCTGCATAGGCTTTGCTAAATAATTCGATAAAACCTTCCTTATTTACATAAACAATAGGATCGTTAGTAGTTTCCATTAATGCTTTTAATAATAATGCTGATTCTATCTCATCATCTGATTGTCTAATAAATTCTTTATAAATATCTAGTTTTTGAAATATTAAGCAAGCACCCTTAATACACTCATCATGGACAATATTTTTTATTGTTATAATAATATCTATACCATTATACTTTATTATAGAAGGTGTGCATTTTATATTAGATTTTAGTATATCTTCCTTTTGGAAACTTAAAAATATATCAAATATATTTTTGCTTAAAATATTTTCATGGTCTAAATCTAGTATTTTTAAAGCTTCAGCATTGGAAAAATATATTATTCCTTTATCATCTGCTATCAATATCCCTATAGGTAATGAGTTTGCAATCACGGATAAATTGAAATCAATTTTTGACATTTCAATACACTCCCATAATAAAACTAATAATTTTAATTTGATTATATCATTTATGTATGTATATAGCTATTTTAGATTTTATTCAAAAAAATAAAACCCTCTACTTCGACCTACGAAATAGAGGGTTTTTATATATGTACTTGGCAGCGTCCTACTCTCCCAGGGCGTTACCACCCAAGTACCATCGGCGCTGAGAGGCTTAACTTCTGTGTTCGGTATGGGTACAGGTGTATCCCTCTCGCCATTGCTACCAAATATTATTTGTTTTGGTTTGCTACATTGAGTACGCAGTTTCATTCACCAAATTCTTTGTTCGCTATCGCTCACATAATTTGGAAATTCATTGCGTTTGACTTAACTTTTGCTCACTATCGTTGGCTAAGTTAGGTCATAAACAGTAAATTATATTTCTGGTCAAGCCCTCGACTTATTAGTACCTATTAGCTTAGAGTATTGCTACTCTTACACTTTAGGCCTATCAACCAAGTGGTCTACTTGGAGTCTTAACCTATTATGGTGGGAAATCTTATCTTGAGGGGGGCTTCGTGCTTAGATGCCTTCAGCACTTATCCCTTCCAGACATAGCTACTCAGCTGTGCCAATGGCTTGACAACTGATGCACCAGCGGTCTGTCCA
>JAAZMG010000046.1 GCA_012798935.1 Tissierellia bacterium
CTGTCTCTCCTGAAAGCATAATAGCATCACTTCCATCTAGAATTGCATTAGCTACATCTGTTACCTCTGCTCTTGTAGGTCTTGGATTTCGAATCATTGAATCTAGCATTTGAGTAGCTGTAATCACCGGCTTACCAGCTATATTACACTTCTTTATTATCTTCTTTTGTATAAGAGGAATTTCCTCGGTTAAAATTTCTACCCCTAAATCCCCCCTGGCTACCATTATTCCATCAGAAGCCTCTATTATTTCATCAATATTGTCAAAACCTTCTTGGTTTTCTATTTTAGATATAATTTGAATATGCTCCCCATTATTTTCTTCTAGTATTTTTCTTATTTCTAAAACATCTGTAGCCTTTCTAATAAAAGATGCTGCTATAAAGTCTATATCATTATCTATCCCAAATTTAATATCCTCAATATCCCTTTTTGTTATTGCAGGTAAATTAATAGAAACATTGGGTATATTTATCCCTTTATGGTCCTTTAGTGTCCCACCGTTTAAAACTTTACACATAATATCTGTTCCATTGATTATTTCTTCTACTTTAACCTCTACCAAACCATCGTCTATTAATATTCTATCCCCTTCCTTAACATCTTTAGGTAAATCCTGATAAAGTACACTAACTATAGTTTTATCCCCAATAATATCCTTAGTTGTTAAGGTAAAGTTATCTCCCTCAGTTAATTCAATCTCTTCTTCTTTAAAGTTTCCTATCCTAATTTCAGGTCCTTTTGTATCTAACATTATTCCAATAGGTAAATCCAATCTTTCTCTTGTTTTCTTTATAATATCTATGGTTTCTTTATGTTCTTCATGAGTTCCATGAGAAAAATTGAGTCTAGCTACATTTAACCCATTTAAAAATAATTCCTGTAGGACTTCTTCTTTCTTAGATGATGGCCCTATGGTACAAACTATCTTAGTCTTTTTCATAATTCAATACCACTCCTTATATAGAAAGTATTTTTGTCATATTATACATATTTATATCAAATTCTTTTTTTATTTTAAAAGCTTCGTCTATACTAATATCTATTATTTCATTGCATTTTATACCTAAGGCTCTTCCAGATTTATTAGCAATTAGAAGTTCTACTGCTCTATTGCCCATTTTACTACCCATAATCCTGTCAAAGACAGTTGGTGAACCTCCTCTCTGGATATGACCTAATATGGTAACTCTAGTTTCTGCCCCAGTTTTCTCTTCTATTTCTTCACTCACCTCATAGGCATTTCCTATGCCCTCTGCTATAACTATTATGTGATGAAGTTTGCCTCTATTTCTTCCTTGAATCACCCTTCTACACACTTCATCCATATCAAAGTCAACCTCTGGTACAATAATACTTTCTGCTCCACCAGATAATCCAGAATAAAGAGCTATATCTCCACATCCTCTTCCCATTACCTCAACCACATTTGCCCTTCCATGGGAAGTAGATGTATCCCTTATTTTACCTATGGCATCTACTGCCGTTTCCACTGCTGTCATAAATCCAATACTATAATCTGTATAGCCCATATCATTATCAATTGTACAAGGAATACAAATAACGGGAATGCCTGCATCATACAACTTCTTTGCTCCTTTAAATGTACCATCACCGCCTAGTACTATTAAACCATCTATTCCAAAAACTTCTATAACATTCAGAGCCTTATTAAATCCCTCTTCAGTTGTAAACTCATCACATCTAGCACTTCTAAGCATGGTACCTCCCCTATGAATTATATCTGCTACAGAGGATAAATTCATTTCTTCAACTTCCCCATTCAATAATCCATTATATCCTTGTTTTATTCCCATAACTTTTAATTTATTGAATATTGAAGTTCTTACTACTGATCTAATCGCTGCATTCATACCTGGAGCATCTCCACCACTAGTTAGTATCCCTACAGTTTTCATATTCTAACCTCCTTATCTGCTTAGATTAAACCTAAATCAAATAATACTGCTTGTATATCCTTAGCTTCAAATTCGGGAGCTAATATTTCGTATAGCTCTTCATCCCCTTCTTTAACAAATATTTGTTTTTTTATTAAGAATCCTTCTTCTTTAAGCCTATTTTCTATTTCCGTTGCTAATTCTAAACCTGTAGCCAAATAAACCGCAGTCCACATATTTAGCACTCCCTTAACTAATTATAGCTATTATAAACTACATCTTCCCACTCATTATATTCATAATTATAACATAAAAACCTAACTATTTTTTAAAATACTAATATATCAAGAGACTTTAACATTATTTTCACCTAACATTTTAATTAATTCATCAAACAATAATTTTTGGTCTATATCCACCCATAAATTTCTCTGAGCCATTACCGTCTTTTTTTCTTCTTCCATATATACATACACTGGAGTTTCCCCTTTATATTTTATAAGTATTTCTTTTATTATATTAAAAGTATTTAGGGGTTTCCCCTCAGGTATTTTTAAATATACCTTCCCCTTTTTAAACCTATTTAACTGAGTTATTTTTTCACATATTATCTTAGGCTCATCCTCTTCGTTTAAACTTACCTTTCCTTCAATTACTACTAAACTATCTTCATCTATTAAACTACTATATCTATCATAAGTAGCTGGAAACACAATACATTCAACAATACCATATAGATCCTCTAATGTAATAAATGCCATCATATTATTATTTTTAGTTATTTTGTTTTTCTTTGAAACTATAATACCACCTATAATTATCCTACTGCCATCTATGTTTTTAATTAAAGTTTTCCCCATTTCGTCCTGGGCTTCAAATAGTTCTGCAGTATTTATTGTCGAAATTCGATTAAGCTCTCCTTCATAAGGTTTTAGAGGATGGCCACTAATATAGATACCTAGCATTTCTTTCTCCATGGCTAGTAAAGTCTTTTGGGAAAACTCCTTTAGATCTGGCAAATTATCTTCAGAAACCTTAGTATCCATAGTTTCAAACATTGAAAACTGACCTTCTATATTTCTCTTTCTATCTGCATGAATGCTATCCATAGTTTTTTCAAATATAGCTAAAAATTGAGCTCTATTTCCTCCTAAACTATTCATAGCACCACATTTAATTAAGCTTTCTACCGCCCTTTTATTCATCACCGAAGGATCTATATTTTCTATTTTCTCACAGAAATCTGTAAAACTATTAAACCCTCCTTCCTTCCTTGCCTCTACTATGGCTTCTATAAACCCTTCTCCTACATTTTTTACTGCTAATAATCCAAATCTAATCTTTCCATCTATTACAGTAAACTTTTTATAACTTTCATTAATATCTGGAGGTAGTACTTCTATACCCAACCTTTTACACTCTTGTATATATAAGGAAACCGAATTGGTGTTTCCCATTACACTACTAATAAGAGCTGCCATAAACTCTACTGGGTAATAGTGTTTAAGCCAAGCTGTTCTATATGCAACTACTGCATAGGCAGCTGAATGGGATTTATTAAAAGCATATTTAGCAAAATCAATCATCAAATCATATATCCTGTTAGCTGTTTTTTCATCTACACCATTTCTTATTGCACCTTTTATAATTACTTCTCCATTATCATCAACTTCTCCATGAATAAACCGATTTCTCTCTCTCTCCATTACATCCATTTTCTTTTTTCCCATAGCTCGTCTTACTAAATCTGCCCCTCCCATAGTAAACCCGCCTATATCCCTCACTATTTGCATTACCTGTTCTTGATAGACAATACAGCCATAGGTTACATTTAAAATAGGTTTAAGCTTAGGATGTAAATACTCTATATTATCTGGATTATTTTTATTTTCAATATATTGAGGGATTTGATCCATAGGTCCTGGCCTAAATAAAGAATTTGCAGCTATTAAGTTTTCA
>JAAZMG010000305.1 GCA_012798935.1 Tissierellia bacterium
ATATTTGTAGTTTTCTGGTTTTCGTTTATGCAACAATACCAAGGAGGAGGCAGTAGGGTTATGTCCTTTGGGAAAAGCAAGGCTAGGCTGCATAAAGAAGAAGATGGAAAGATAGTTACTTTTGATGATGTTGCTAGTTTAGAAGAGGAAAAAGAAGAGCTTAAGGAAATAGTGGATTTTTTAAAAAGTCCAAGAAAATATATTGAAATTGGCGCTAGAATTCCTAAGGGAGTTTTATTAGTAGGGCCTCCGGGAACTGGTAAAACTTATTTAAGTAGGGCAGTAGCAGGAGAAGCAGGAGTGCCATTCTTTAGTATTTCTGGTTCTGATTTTGTTGAAATGTTTGTAGGTGTAGGAGCAAGCAGGGTTAGAGATTTATTTGAGCAAGCTAAGAAAAATGCACCTTGTATAGTGTTTATAGATGAAATCGATGCAGTAGGAAGAAGAAGAGGGGCAGGACTTGGTGGAGGACACGATGAAAGGGAGCAAACCTTAAACCAACTATTAGTTGAGATGGATGGGTTTGGGACCAATGAAGGAATAATCGTCATGGCAGCAACTAATAGACCTGATATATTAGACCCGGCTATTTTAAGACCAGGTAGATTTGATAGACAAATATATGTAGGACTTCCAGATATTAAAGGTAGGGAACAAATTCTTAAAGTTCATACTAGAAATAAACCATTAGATGATGATGTAGACCTACAGGTTGTTGCAAAAAGGACTCCAGGGTTTACACCAGCAGATTTAGAAAACTTGACTAATGAAGCAGCATTATTAACAGCTAGAATGAACCTAGATAAGATTACTATGGAAATTATAGACGAGGCTTCAATAAAAGTAGTTGCAGGACCAGAAAAGAAAAGTAAGGTTATTAGTGAAAAGGAAAGAAGGCTTACAGCATATCACGAAGCAGGTCATGCAATCACTGCACGACTTCTTCCAAATACGGATCCAGTTCATATGGTGACTATTATTCCAAGGGGAATGGCAGGTGGATTTACAGCCTATTTACCAGAGGAAGATAGATATTATATGACTAAAAAACAAATGGAAGATGAATTAGTTCAATTATTAGGTGGTAGAGTTGCAGAAGCCTTAGTATTAGAAGATATAAGTACAGGAGCTCAAAATGATATTGAAAGAGCAACTAAAGTAGCAAGAAGAATGGTTACTCACTATGGTATGAGTAGCAAACTAGGTCCAATGACTTACGGTACTGATGAAGAAGAGGTGTTTGTAGGAAGAGACCTTGGTAGATCAAGAAACTATAGTGAGGAAGTAGCTGCAGCTATAGATAGTGAGATGAGAGGGTTAATAGACAGGGCATATAATAAAGCTGAAGAATTATTAAAAGAAAATATAAATATACTCCACAAAGTAGCAGAAGCACTTCTTGAAAGAGAAACTCTTGATGGAAAAGAATTTGAAGAAATATTTGTTAGTATATAAAAAAAGTAGCTAAATTTTAATTTAGCTACTTTTTTTACTATTATCCAAGAAAAAAATAAAATTTTTCGTAAAAAGAAGGAATATTAAGGGTTTTGTAGAATATAAATTTATGGCATGCAATATTTACTTCATTTAAAAAACAAATTGAAATTAATATTGCAAAATCTATAGGTTTGTTATTATAATAGATAATGGATAGAATTTTACGCCAATTATACTTTTCCAATATAAGGAGGCTAGGAAATATGTTTGATGAGAAAGAACTAAAGGAAATTAAAAAGGGTAAAAACAAATGGGCGGAAGAGACGGTTAAAAAAGCTATTAGTAGATTTCCAGAGAGAAAAGAAAAATTTACAACGGGATCTAATTTAAAGGTGGATAGATTATATACACCAGTAGATGTGGAAAATTCAAATTATAATGAAAAATTGGGATTTCCAGGAGAATACCCTTTTACTAGAGGGGTGCAACCTACTATGTATAGGGGTAGGTTATGGACTATGAGGCAATATGCAGGATTTGCCACGGCAGAGGAATCTAATAAAAGATATAAATATTTATTAGCTCAAGGACAAACTGGATTAAGTGTTGCCTTTGATCTACCTACACAAGTAGGATATGATTCAGACCATGGTTTATCTGAAGGAGAAGTAGGAAAAGTTGGAGTTGCCATTGACTCCCTAAAGGATATGGAAATACTATTTGATGGTATACCTTTAGATAAGGTTAGTACTTCCATGACTATTAATGCGCCGGCAAGTATCTTGTTAGCTATGTATATCGCTGTGGCGGAGAAGCAAGGAGTATCTAAGGATAAACTACGAGGAACCATTCAAAATGATATATTAAAGGAATATATCGCAAGAGGAACTTACATATTTCCACCGCAGCAGTCTATGAGACTTATAACCAATATATTTGAATATTGCTCCAAAGAAGTTCCTAAATGGAACACCATAAGTATTAGTGGCTATCATATTAGGGAAGCTGGCTCCACTGCAGTTCAAGAAGTAGCATTTACACTAGCAGATGGGATTGCTTATGTAGAAGCAGCTATTGAAGCAGGATTAGATGTAGATGATTTTGCTCCAAGATTATCTTTCTTTTTCAATGCACATAATGATTTATTAGAAGAAGTAGCTAAATATAGAGCGGCAAGAAGATTATGGGCTAAGATCATGAAAGAAAGATTTAATGCAAAAAAAGAAAAATCCTTAATGTTAAAATTCCATACACAAACAGCAGGTTCTACACTAACAGCTCAACAACCAGATAATAATATAGTTAGAGTAACCATACAAACATTGGCAGCGGTTCTAGGAGGGACTCAGTCCTTACACACAAATTCAAAAGATGAAGCTTTAGCATTGCCTACAGAGGAAGCAGTTAGAATTGCCTTAAGGACTCAACAAATAGTGGCCCATGAATCAGGAGTAGGGGAAACTGTAGATCCACTAGCTGGTTCCTACTACATAGAAAATTTAACAGATAGGATAGAAAAGGAAGCTGTAGAATATATTAAAAAGATTGATAAATTAGGTGGAGCACCAAAGGCCATAGAAAAAGGATATATTCAAAAAGAAATTCAAAACTCTGCATACAATTATCAAATGGAAATTGAATCAAAAGAAAGAATTGTAATAGGGGTTAACAAATTCCAAGTTGAAGAAGAGCATCATAGGGATATTCTAAAAGTTGACCCAGAAGTTGAGAGACTACAGAAACAAAAACTTAAAGCATTAAAGGAAGAAAGAAATAATATAGAAGTGAAAAATAAGTTAAGAGAATTAAAAACCATAGCCAAGACTTCTAAAAATTTAATGCCTTATATATTAGACGCGGTTAAAGCTTATACAACATTAGGGGAGATTTGTGACGTTTTAAGAGAAGTATTTGGCGAATATGAGCAATCTGTAATATTATAATTGAATATATAGGAGGTATAGAAAATGGAAAGACCTATTAGAGTGTTAGTAGCTAAACCAGGATTAGATGGTCATGATAGAGGCGCCAAGGTTATTGCTAGATCGTTAAGGGATGCAGGTATGGAGGTAATCTATACAGGACTTAGACAAACCCCAGAGCAAATAGTAGCGGCTGCAATTCAAGAAGATGTTGATGTAGTAGCCATGAGTATATTATCTGGAGCTCATAATCATCTTTTTCCTAAGGTGGCAAAGCTTTTGAGGGAAGAAGGGGTAGATGATATGCTTATTATAGGTGGAGGAGTAATACCAGATGGAGACATACCTTTTTTAAAGGAATCAGGAATAGAAGAAATATTTACTCCAGGAACATCTACTACACAGGTTATAGAATATATTAAGAACAACCTAAAAAGATAATACAGGTGGTGCTTTAATTGAACATAGAGGAAGGACTTTTAAAGGGAGAAAAAAGAGCCTGTGCTAGGCTTATAACCATGCTAGAAAACAATGACCAAGGGGCAATAGATATAATTAAAAAATTATATAAGCATACAGGGAGAGCCTATGTAATAGGAGTTACAGGACCTCCTGGTAGTGGAAAAAGTACCCTTACAGATAGATTGACAAAAGAACTTAGGAAAAAAAATAAAAAGGTTGGAATTATAGCAATAGACCCAACGAGCCCTTTTACAGGAGGAGCTATTTTAGGGGATAGAATTCGTATGAAGGATTTATCCTTGGACAAAGGTGTATTTATAAGAAGTATGGGAACAAGAGGTTCTTTAGGAGGAATGTCTAAGGCTACCTGGGGCGCTATAAAAGTGTTAGATATATATGGAGCAGATTATATCTTTATTGAAACCGTAGGAGTAGGTCAATCAGAGATAGATATTGTAAAAATAGCCCATACAGTATTAATGGTAATGGTGCCAAATTTAGGAGATGATATTCAGGCTATAAAGGCAGGCATAATGGAAATAGCAGATGTATTTGCTATCAATAAGGCAGATTTAGGTGGGGCGAACAAGACCCAATTAGAAATAGAGATGAATTTAGACTTAAATGAAAAAAAAGATTATAGACCTTCCATAGTACAAGTATCTGCTAGCAAAAATGAAAATATAGATAAAGTAATCAAAAAATTATCGGAACATAGAAAGTATTTAGATGAAACTGGTGAAATGATAGAAAGAAGAAAAAGAAATGCAAAGCTGGAAGTAATAAGATTGGTAGAAGAAGAATTGATGGATTTAATAATGAATAAGGCCCTAGAGGAGGATATGTTAGAGATTTTATCTGAGCAAATTATCTCTAGGGATATAGACCCTTATTCTGCTAAAGATAATATATTGAAGCTTATAAAAAAGTAGGAGGTATGTAAAATGGTAAAGAAGGTAGACCATATTGGTATAGCTGTGAAGGATTTAGGGGAAACATTGAAATTTTATGAGGAAGTACTAGGGATTAAATCTATTAATACAGAGATAGTGGAAGAACAAAGAGTAAAGGTAGCTTTTTTACCAATAGGAGATACGGAAATAGAACTATTAGAGTCAACAGAAGAAGGTGGCCCTATATCCAAATTTATAGAAAAGAGGGGAGAAGGCATCCAACATATTGCTTATAGAGTAGATAATATAGAAAAGGTTATAGAGGAAATTAAAGCTAAAGGAATAAGAATGATAGATGAAAAGCCAAGATATGGTGCTGGAGG
>JAAZMG010000047.1 GCA_012798935.1 Tissierellia bacterium
ATTATGCTAAAATAATTTCAATTATGTTTAAAGTATAGTATTATAGTATTAATACAGTTAAAATAGATAATCTTTCCAGGTTTAATTTTAAGCAAACTTTATAAAATATAGACGAGGTGGTTTAATGAATCTAAATGAAAAGTTTATAATAAATTTGCAAGGTAAATCCTATGTTACTTATGAAGGGCTTCTAGATTTGGCCCACCAAAAAAATTTAAAATCTATAGAAGTAGAGCTTATTCAAATTCCTACAAAGGAAAATAATATGACCGCTATATGTAAAGCCACTGCTACAAATGAAAATGAAATTTATACAGATCTTGGAGATGCTAGTCCTCAGTCTGTTAATTCTACTATAGTTCCCCATTTAATTAGAATGGCATCTACCCGTGCCAAAGCAAGGGTCCTAAGAGATTTAACAAATATAGGCATGACCGCTTTTGAAGAATTATCCTACAATGAAAATGTTTCTGACCCAGAAGAAAATTATATGCCTAATATTGAAGAACCTCCTACTAAAAGGCAATTGGAAACTATAAAAAAATTATCTGAGGAGTTAAATGCAACTGTTAATTATAATAACTTAACTAAAAGGTCTGCAGGAAGTTTAATATCTAGAATGTTGGAAGAGATTAAGAAATAATAGAACAGGGGCTACCACAAATGGCCCCTGTTTTTGTCTTTGTCACATATATTGTATTAAGCTTTTTTCTTTGCCATTTCTATTAATATTCTGCTTAATTCTAACGCATCATGCCGAATATAATCCTTTTTAATGTCTATAAGATTTCCTTTTATTAATTTAATACCCTTAGAATTTAATGTCTCTTCATCCTTATCCCCTAAGATTACAGGCTCTGATCCATCAAAGGTATATTTTTTCAAGGTCTCTTCTGGTATTTCTTGTACATTTACAATACAATAATCTAAAAAATCTTCCTTGCTATGTTTAAGTATACTATCTACATGATCTAAAGCCGTATATCCTTCAGTCTCTCCAGGTTGGGTCATTACATTGGTAATATATACTTTGGTACCCTTGGCTTCATAAATTGTATCCACAATATTATTTACTAGTAAATTTGGTATAACACTAGTATATAAACTACCTGGACCTAAAACTATTATATCGGCTTCTTTAATTGCAACTACGGCTTCTATTAATGGATAGCTAACTGTTGGCTCCATATAAACCTTTTTAATCTTGCTAGATAACTCTTTGCTTTTTAAAGGGATTTCTGACTCCCCTTTTATAATATATCCATTTTCCAATTCTGCATAAAGGGTTACATCTTCTAAAGTCATGGGTAGTACCTTACCAGTTACAGCTAAAACATTGCTAGTTTCCTTTATTGCCATTTCAAAACTACCATATATTTCATTCATAGCCGCTAAAAATAGATTCCCAAAGTTTTGTCCTTTTAAGATCCCCTCATCAAATCTATATTGAAGTAATTTTTCCATAGTAGGTTCCGTATTGGCTAAGGCTAATATACAAGATCTAATATCCCCAGGAGGAAGCATTCCTAAGTCCTCCCTTAACACTCCAGAACCTCCCCCGTCATCTGCTACAGTTACAATAGCAGTAATATTAGATGTATATTCTTTTAATCCTCTTAACAAAACGGATAATCCAGTTCCCCCGCCAATAACTACCACTTTTGGACCTTTTGATAATATTCTTTCCCTATATATAATATTATTAATTTCAGATCTACTTATATTCCCATTAATATTTGTTTTTTTAACTCCGTTTATTATGCTATGAAAAGATTTATTAATAGAAAAACTTATAATAAAAATTCCTACTATTGAAAATATTACCTTAATACTAGTTCGATATTTAATAACTATATCATACATAAAGCTGGATAATCCTATAGATAGTAAAAGCACTCCAAGTAATCCTAAAAAAACCCAGCCCATAAGTATTAATCTAGACTTATGCTTATTATACATAGTTTAATTACCCCTTTTACGTTTTACGTTAATCTATAATCTCTATGATTTACAATAGCCCTATGACCATTTCCTTTAAGCTTGCTTTCTATATTATTTGCTATAGCAACAGACCTATGCCTTCCTCCTGTACAACCTATACCTATTATTAGCTGGGTCTTCCCCTCTTTTATATAATATGGAATAAGGAATTCTAACATATCTATTAATTTCTTAGTAAAAGTTTTTGTCTGTTCCCAAGCAAAAACATATTCTTTTACACTTTCATCTTCTCCAGTTAAATCCTTTAATTCTTTAACATAATAGGGATTAGGAATAAATCGTACATCAAAAACTAAATCTGCATCTAAAAGTATTCCATGTTTGAAGCCAAAAGAAACTACAGAAATAGTTAATTTCCTTAATTCCTCCCCTTCAACAAAAATTTTAGCTATTTCCTCTTTTAACATTCCTATAGTTAATTTTGATGTATCTATTATATAATTTGCTCTCCTTTTAACTTCCTTTAAAAGTTCCCTTTCTTCAATGATACCCTCTATAATTCTTCCATTAGGATTTAAAGGATGGGGTCTTCTTAGTTCCTTATATCTTTTAATAAGAACATTATCTTCTGCATCTAAAAATAAAATCCTATATTTTAAACCCTTCTTGTTTAAATCCTCTAGACCTTTAAAGAGGTCATCAAAGAATATACCTCCTCTAATATCTACTACCACTGCTACTTTATCTATGGTTCTTTTAGATTGGTAGCAAAGTTCTGCAAATTTTGGTAATAAAGCTGGAGGAAGATTATCCATGCAATAATATCCTATATCTTCCATAGCCTTCATAGCCTGACTCTTCCCTGCTCCAGACATTCCTGTGATTATAACAAATTCCATTATACCTTTCACCTCCAAAATTACTCTTCTGCATTCTTTATCCTATGAATAGGTATTTTCGCTTGTAATGCTCTTTGTATCCCTTTTTCAAAATTACCAACCCTAGATGGTTTATGGGCATCGCTATTTATATAAAATTGGACCTTTGACCTTAAAGCAATTTTTATATTTTCAACGGATAATTGGCTATGGTGTGAATTGATTTCCAAAGCTGTATTATTTTTATAAGCTACCTCTGCAACCTTTTTTATATCTAATCTGGCTTTAGAACCTGGATGAGTAATTATATCTACAGGATATTTACTAATTGCTTGTATCATTGCGTTAGTGTTTAATGCTTTCATCCTTTCCTTTAAAAAAGGTAATACTTTGGATGCTGGATTTAAAAAATAGAACATAAACATATCCTTTAGTTTTTTAGGTACAATCCCATAATGAAAACCTAATAATAATATATCAATCATATCTATCTCATTCCTATCCAAGTCTATAGTACCATCATAATCCATAACATTAGCCTCTATACCTAAAAATATATTTATCTCCTTGTATTCTTTATTCAGCCTATCTACTTCTTCTCTCATTTTCACAATGTCTTTTTTGTCTATTCCATACAATCTATGGCCTGGCCCATGGTCACATATAGCAATTTCCCTTAATCCCTTTTCAATAGCTTCTTCTACGTTGTCCCTTATGGTTCCTGTTCCATGACTGTATATAGTATGGGTATGGTAATCTCCTGTTATTTTCATCTTTTGCCCTCTCTAATCTCCTATAATCTTTATTTCTGGTTCTAACATTATATTAAATTTATCGTTAACAATTTTTTGAACTGTTTTTATTAGAGTAAATACATCTTCAAATGTAGCCTCTCCTTTATTAACAATAAAACCACAATGCTTTTCAGAGACTTGAGCATCTCCATATCTAAGCCCTCTAAGGCCTGCCTCATCTATAAGTTTCCCTGCAAAATAGCCAGTAGGCCTTTTAAAAGTACTACCTCCGCTAGGCAATTCTAGTGGCTGCTTTGAAATTCTTCTATGAGTTAAATCCTTCATTTTTTCCTCTATTGCGAAATATTCTCCTTTTTCAAGCTGAAATTTTACAGCTAAAATTATAAGCCCGTCATCTATCACTTTGCTTCCTCTATATCTAAAATCCATATCTTCATTATTAAATTCAACCACATTATTATTTTTATCTAAGATTCTAACTTTAATAACTATATCTTTCATCTCCCCACCATAGGCTCCAGCATTCATTGTAATAGCTCCACCTATAGTACCAGGTATTCCACTAGCAAATTCAAAACCCTTTAGACATTCCTTTAATGCACGTTTTCCAACTACGGATAATAAGGCTCCACTTTGACAAATTATCTTATCATCGTGTATATCTATTTTGTCAAATCCATTTCCTATTTTTATAACTACACCTCGTATGCCTGAGTCTGTAACTAATAAATTAGTTCCATTTCCCATAATAAAATATTTAATATTGTTATCCCTACAAAGCTTAACAGATTCTACAATATCTTTTTCAGTATTAGGTATTATCATTAAATCAGCTGGACCACCAATTTTAAAAGAAGTATGATTTTTCATGGGTTCATCAAATAACATTTCTCCACATTTTTTATTTTTAAATAGTTTAAAAAGTTTAGTTTTACTCAAAATACCACTCCCACTGTCATAAATTTATTCTTTCAATTTATCTATCTCTATTTTAGCATCTTCAATAGCTTTATATGATGGTTTTTGTGCTAAAATAGCCTTTCTTATTTCTTCTTGTATAATTAAATCTATTTCTATCCAATTATCTATAAAAGGTATATAATGGACATAAGCAAGACTTTCTTCTATTTTCTTCATTTTAGGATTATCCATATACATATCCTTTATACTTCGCTTAACTGTAAATAATCCAATTTCCTGTAAGGATCTCTGATTAGAATCAGTGGTTAAGAATTTAAGAAATTTAACACACATTTCCACCTTCTTAGGATCTTCCTTTTTTATAACTCCATAAGAAACTATACCATTATTCAACACTACTGGCAAACCTTTATCCCCGGTAGGATAATTTACTATATCAAAATTAAAACCATCTCCACTTTTATACAACTTATCTAAGTAATTTATAGCCCAGGAACCTGTAGCATATACTGCTAACTTTTGCTCTTTATAAAACATTTCCCAAGCTTCCTTTTCACCAATTATACCAAAATAATCTGGCACTACTTTATATTTCTGTTTTAGGTCAATAGCCTTTTCTAACCCTTTAATGGCTTTTTCACCATAAAAGTTATATTCTATTCTTTTAGTGTTAATAAGTTCTCCTCCATCAGAGAGAATTATTCCCCAGATATTATAATAATTAGGCCCTATAGGTGAAATAAAACCATATTCATCTATAATCCCATCTCCATCTGAATCATAGGTAAGCTGTTTCAGTATATTTACAAATTCTTCATAAGTCCAATTCCCGTTGATAGGAGAAGTTATTCCTCTTTCATTAAATTTCTCTAAATTAATATACATTGTATAAGTAGACATACCTATAGGAACTGCCATCATCTGTTTATTATAGATTACAGATTTTAAAACTTGATGCTTAAAGTCTTCTAATTCCTGTTTGTCGAAATAATCATCCAAAGCCTCTAATACATTAAAATCTAAAAAGTTTGAATCAACAGGGATTATATCTGGACTTTCATCTTTGCCCCTTTCAATCTCAAATCTATTATACAGTTTATCCAATTCCATTGGAACAAGCTCTATATAAACCCCTGGATTCTTCTTTTCAAAAGCTTTTATCTTATTTTGTATCCATCTATAATTAACATCTGCATTAACACTTAGCCTTGGTATATCCCCTATCTTTATAATACCCTTATATGGTTCTTCTACCTTTTCTAATAGAATAAAATCATTTATAAATAGATTATAAGTCCAAATGAATATAAAAACAATTAAAATAAAAGATATTATCCGCCTCACAACACCACCTCCTATTATATAATTATTCATAAAAAATAGCCATTATGTAAAAAAAGGTGAGAGCTTAAGCTCTCACCTTTTTGTTTTATTTTATTGTTCTGCCATCTTCTTATATTTTTCGTATTTTTCCTTAGCATCTTGCTCAGCTACTGCAAATAATTCATCAGCTTGCTCTGGGAACGAACGTTTAAGTGATGTATATCTTACTTCTGTATTTATGAAGTCTATAAATGATTTAGTTGGCTCTTTTGAATCTAATACAAATGGGTTCTTTCCTTCTTCTTTTAATCTTGGATCGAATCTGTATAAATGCCAGTAACCAGATTCTACTGCTTTCTTCTCTTGAGCTATGCTAGTTCCCATTCCTGTTGTTATACCATGATTTATACATGGTGCATAAGCTATTACTAAGGATGGTCCATCATAGGACTCTGCCTCTCTCAATGCTTTTACTAATTGATTCATATTTGCACCCATAGCTACTTGTGCTACATATACATATCCATAGGAAGCTGCAATCATACCTAAATCTTTCTTTCTCATTTTCTTACCGGAAGCGGCAAATTTTGCAACTGCTGCTCTTGGAGTAGATTTAGATGATTGACCTCCTGTATTTGAATATACTTCTGTATCAAATACTAATACATTTACATCTTCTCCAGATGCCAGTACATGGTCAAGTCCGCCAAACCCTATATCATAAGCCCAGCCATCTCCACCAAATATCCAAACGGATTTCTTAATTAGATAGTCTTTTAATTTAGCAATTTCCTTAAGGATTTCATTTCCTCTTTCATTAGAAAGCTCCCTATCTAATCTTGGTAAAATAATTCCTGCTGAAGCCTTAGAAGCTTTTGGATCATCTTTTGATTCTAACCATCCACTAAATGCTTCATTTAGTTCATCATCTATGTTTAATTCAATAAACTCGTTCATTAGATTTTCTATTTTTTCTCTTATCTTCTTAACTGCTACGGCCATACCATATCCATATTCTGCATTGTCCTCAAATAATGAATTAGCCCAAGCAGGTCCCTTACCTTCTTTATTAGTACAGTAAGGCATTGATGGTGCACTTGCTCCCCAGATAGAAGAACAGCCTGTAGCATTTGCTATTATCATTCTATCTCCAAATAATTGAGTTACAAGTTTAGCATATGGAGTTTCTCCACAGCCTGCACATGCTCCTGAGAATTCTAGTAGTGGTTGTTTAAATTGACTACCTTTAACATTAGTATCTGGTACTAAATCTTCTTTTGGTTCTACTTTGTTTATTGCATAATCCCAGTTGTTAGATTGTACTTCATGATGCTCTCCAAATGGTTTCATAACTAATGCTTTTTCTTTTGCTGGACATACATCTGCACAGTTTCCACAACCAGTACAATCTAATGTACTTACTTGTATACGGAATTCCAGTCCTTCTAAACCTTTACCTATAGCCTTTTTAGTTTCAAAATCTTCTGGTGCATTTTTCTTTTCTTCCTCATCTAATAAGAACGGTCTTATTGCTGCATGAGGACATACGTAGGAACATTGGTTACATTGGATACAGTTTTCCATTATCCATTCTGGTACGTTTACTGCAATACCACGTTTTTCATAAGCTGCTGTTCCATGTGGGAAAGAACCGTCTTCTCTACCAACAAAAGTACTTACTGGAAGCTTATCGCCTTCTTGCCTAATCATTGGTATTGCTATATTTTCAACAAATTCTGGTAATTCCTTATCAGTTTCTACTTTTTCATCTTTTGCGCCTTTCCAGGCTTCTGGTACTTCAATTTTAACTAAAGCTTCAATTCCTTTATCTACTGCTTCATGGTTCATTGCAACAACCTTTTCACCTTTTCTTCCATATTGTTTCACTATGGAATCTTTTAAGTGTTTTATAGCTTCATCTATTGGAATAACATTAGCAAGTTTAAAGAATGCAGATTGCATTATCATATTAGTTCTTCCGCCAAGTCCAACTTCGTTAGCTATCTTTGTTGCATCTATTATGTGAAAATCAATATTATGTTCTGCCAAATATCTCTTCATTGAAGCTGGTAGATGTTCTCCTACTTCATCTTTATCCCAGTTACAATTTAGTAAGAATGTACCTCCATCTTTCAATCCACTTAATAAATCGTATTGATATACATAGGATTGTTTTGAGCAGGAAATAAAGTCTGCCTCATCAATTAAATAAGTAGATTTTATTGGTTCATGACCAAATCTTAAGTGGGATATTGTAACTCCACCAGATTTTTTACTATCATATGCAAAATATCCTTGTGCATACATATCAGTGTCATCGCCAATTATCTTAATAGCACTCTTGTTAGCTCCAACAGTACCATCAGAACCAAATCCCCAGAATTTACATCTAATAGTTCCTTCTGGTTCTGTTTTTATCTCCTCTTTTATGTCTAAAGATGTATGTGTAACATCATCTATTATACCGACAGTAAATTGATCCTTTGGATTTTCTTCTTTCAAATTGTCAAATACAGCCTTTATATGGGTTGGAATAGTGTCTTTTGAACCTAAACCATATCTTCCACCAACAATTAGTGGTTTTTTATCACAGTTATAGAATAGACTCTTTACATCTAGGAATAGCGGTTCTCCAACTGCACCTCGTTCTTTTGTCCTATCAAGAACTGCAATTCTTTCAACTGTTTTAGGTAATACATCAAAGAAATATTTTGGTGAGAAAGGTCTGTATAGATGTACTTTTATTACCCCTACCTTTTCACCTTGTTTTATTAAATAATCAATGGTTTCTTCTATGGTTTCAGTTACTGAACCCATAGCAACTATTATTCTCTCAGCTTCTGGGTGTCCATAATAATTAAATGGTTTGTACTCCCTACCTGTTATTTTGTTTATTTCCTTCATATAATCATTTACAACTTCTACTATGTCTTCATAATATGGATTTGCTGCTTCTAAAGCTTGGAAGTAAATATCTGGGTTTTGTGCAGTACCCTTTGTATATGGATGTTCAGGATTTAATGATCTATTTCTAAATTCGTTTAATGCCTCATAATCAACTAATTTTGCTAAATCTTCATATTCCATTACTTCAACTTTTTGGATTTCATGACTTGTCCTAAATCCATCAAAGAAATGTACAAATGGTACCCTACCTTTTATAGCAGCTAAATGAGCAACTCCACCTAAATCCATTACTTCTTGAACACTACCAGATGCAAGTAATGCAAATCCTGTTTGCCTTGTAGCCATTACGTCCTGATGATCCCCAAATATACTTAATGCATGACCTGCTAAAGCTCTAGCGGATACATGGAATACTGCTGGAAGTAGTTCTCCTGCTATTTTATACATATTAGGTATCATTAATAAAAGTCCTTGTGATGCAGTAAAAGTAGTTGTTAATGCACCTGCTGATAAAGAACCATGGACTGCACCTGCTGCTCCAGCTTCAGATTGCATTTCTGTTACCAATACATTTTGACCAAAGATGTTCTTTTGCCCATGGGCAGACCACTCATCCACCAATTCAGCCATATTTGATGATGGTGTGATTGGGTATATGGCAGCTACATCTGTAAAAGCATAAGCCACATGAGCTGCAGCAGTGTTCCCGTCCATAGTTTTCATGATTTTTGCCATTAATAGACCTCCTTTAAAATTATTTACTCTTATGTTTAAATTTAAACAAAGTTTAACGCCTTTTAGCTTTAATGCCCCCAACGATTACATAGATAAGCAACTTTAAGCACCTTCGTTTTTATAGGAATTGAGAGCTTTTGGCTAATCATTTCTAGTAAGACATTGTTGCTAATTCATATATTATTATTGTTAATTTCATCTATAAATTAAGTATATTAAACATCTATAAAAAAGTCAACCAATTAAATGCCTAATTCATTAATATGCCCATAGATTAGTAATTCTGACACAATTGCTAATTTATATAAAAGTGGATTAATTATCCAAC
>JAAZMG010000306.1 GCA_012798935.1 Tissierellia bacterium
ATATTTGGTATATTGTCCCTGTTTATCTTCTCTAGCATATCCTCATCTATCATTCTTTCAATCATATAATCTGAGGGAAATGCTACATCGTAGCTGGTGCCTCCTTTTTTAATACTTACATACATATCTTCATTAGTTGCGAAGGTATTGTAATTTACCTTTACATTGAATTCTTTTTGAAAGTCTTTAATTACATCAGGATCAATATAGTCTCCCCAATTGTACACATTTAGTACAGCTTTATTGTCTCCACAACCTGTTGATATAAACCCAATAACTAAAATCAAGCTCATAATAACTAATACTTTTATACTTTTTTTCATATAATATCACCTCTTTCACTAATATTTTTAGATGATCTACTATTTATAGTTAAAAGCAGAATCAAAAGTCCAAGGAACATCAATGTAGATAAAGCATTTATCACTGGATTGATACCTCTTCTTGCCATAGAGAAAATAGTTATACTTAAATTTGTAACCCCGGCTCCCTTGTTGAAAAAGCTTATGACAAAATCATCTACTGACAAGGTAAAAGCTATTAACCCGCCGGTTATTATACCCGGCATTATTTCAGGTATTATCACCCTTCTTAGGGCATAAAAAGGCGTAGCCCCTAAATCCATAGCTGCCTCTGCTAGATGCTTGTTCATCTGTTTTAGCTTGGGCAATATGGATAAAATCACATAGGGTATGCTAAAAGTTATATGGGATAGGAGCATAGTAATAAACCCAAACTCAATCCTTATAAATCTAAACAAAGTCATCAAAGATACTGCTGTTACAATATCCGGATTCAATACCGGCAAATAATTTAAATTTAACACTATCCTTTTACTAATTCCTGGCATGCCATATATGCCTATAGCGGCAAAGGTACCTATTATAGTGGAGATAACCGACGATAAAACTGCTATAAGCAATGTATAGTATAAAGCTTTTAATATCTCCTGATCTTTAAACAGTTCAACATACCATTTAAAAGTAAATCCACTCCACACTCCTCTTGATTTAGAGCTATTAAAGGAGAATATGATTAATACTATAATGGGTGCATATAGAAACAGAAATATTAAAAATGTATATAGTTTTTTAAATGTTTTGTTTACCATAGACCTCCCCCTCCCTCCTTATCAGTATCAAATTTAGCTGTAATTGCCATAGTGAAAAGTATAAATACCATCATTACTATGGATATAGCTGATCCAAAATGCCAATCTCCAACCCATAGGAATTGTTGTTCTATTAAGTTTCCAATAAGTAAGTATTGTCCACCACCTAATAGTCTTGATATTACAAAGGTGCTAACAGCAGGCATAAATACCATAGTAAATCCTGTAATTATACCAGGTATGCTTAAAGGAAAAATCACCTTTAAAAATACTTTAACTTTATTAGCTCCTAAATCTTCGGCAGCTTCAATTAAATTTTTATCTATCTTAGTTAATACCGAATATATTGGCAATACCATAAAAGGTAAAAAGTTATATATCATTCCCAATAATACTGCCCTATCATTATATATTAAGTTTAATGGTGCAAATCCAATCTTTGTTACTATATAGTTGATAAAACCGTTTTTTCCTAATAAGGTTAACCAAGCATAGGTTCTTAATAAAAAATTCATCCACATAGGTATTACAAGTAAAAGGATCATTATATTTCTTTTACTTAATTTTTCCCTAGAAATTATCATAGCCATAGGATATCCTAACAATAAAGTAATAGCTGTAGATTTTAAAGCTAAGCTTACAGATACCCATAGTACATCAATATATTTTGGGTCTAAAAACCTTTTAAAATTTTCTAAAGTAAATTGTAAATTCCTTATACCCTCTTCCTCACCTATTGTGAGAGAAAACAAAAGAATTAAGGCTAATGGTACTACAATAAATATAATCATCCATAAAATATATGGGTAAGAAGTCCATTTCATTTTCATTTGTCCATCACCTTTTTCATTATATGGATATTCTCTGGAATTACAGTCATACCTATTTCAGTTCCCACAGGCTTCATTATGGTACTATGTACCATCCATTCCATATCCATATCCTTAACCGTCATCTCATAATGAACCCCTTTAAAAGTTACTGAAG
>JAAZMG010000048.1 GCA_012798935.1 Tissierellia bacterium
TATAATATCCGCATTCGGGATAACTCTATTTGAGATAAGCCTCAACTTTTCATCTTTAGTTAAGATATCTCCAAAGTTTCTCCCAATAAAATCTTCAATTTTCTTATCAAAATTTCCATCATGAATTCCATAGATTAAAGCATCGGTTTCATCTGAAATAATATCTTCATTAAAATTAAAGATTTCTTCTATTTCGCTCTTTTTTTCATATTGAGCATAGTACAAATTAATAAACTCCTCTGCCTTTTTCTCATATTTATTCTTATAGTTGCAACTGCTTAAAGATAACACTATAGCTACAATCGCAAGCATTAAACCTATTTTTTTCACACTAACACCTCCTTTTCCACTTCAAAATTTTGTGTCACTTAATTCTACTGATATATAATATATAAAGAATGTTCAGTCACGGGCCAGCAAAGCTAGCCCCTACGATTCAGATATATCAATGGGTAGGGGCGTACCTTTGGTCGCCCGTTACTTACACATGATAACTACTATTATGTCATATATAAATCATATGCAATACCAATTAATCAATTTTTTATTTTTATACTTTTCAATCTTTTATATTTCAATCCAAGTCCTATAAGCAGTGTTGGCAATAGGTTAGCAAGTAGTGATAATAATGGAATATTAGGTAATCTAAAAATAAGTCTTAAAAAAATAAACGGGGTATGATATATATTCGTTAAGATCCAATATTCACCTAGTTCCTCAGGTATTTCTGATGTTATTTCCAATAAGTTTTCTCCAGTCATTGAAAATGTATAAAACCATAAGGCAATACCAATAATCGCTATAAAAGAACCTGCAAAGAAATCATATTTTTTACTTGCATTTATGTCTAATAATGTGCCTATAAAAATATAAAGTAATATAATTGCTATTACTATAAATAATCTGCTTATAATATGAGTGCTATACTGACCAATTTTAGGTCCCGTTACAACAAAAATGATTAAGAATATTGTTGATAAGATTACAATAGCAAAATGGAATATTAATGCTATAAAATTATTTTTCATATTTATTACTCCTAACATAAAAATTACGTCATATTAT
Source organism: Tissierellia bacterium (assembly GCA_012798935.1). GTDB lineage: Bacteria > Bacillota > Clostridia > Tissierellales > Tepidimicrobiaceae > JAAZMG01. The sequence continues at coordinate 1,066 of JAAZMG010000048.1, forward strand.
CCTACTTATAGGTATAAATTTATTAAAAAATCCAAATATACTTACTCATTTTTATTTATTAAATTAATAAAAAATTATATTTTAAAACAAAGGTTAGTTATTAAAATTTCCAAAGCTAATCTATCATCTATGGAGCTTGTTTTTATGCTTTTATCCGTTTCTAAGCAATGGATTAGGGATCTTTCTAGCTGGGGTATAGTAAAGTTGTTGCTTTGATTTAATACCTTTCTATATTCATACTTTGATAAACCTATTTTATCATTTATTTGTCCTTCAGTATAGCCTTTAGCCTTTAATGCTTTTATGTTTAACATGTTCCTTAATTGTCTAACTATCATATGTAGTATGAATAATACAGGTTCACCGGAGATATACATTTCATTAAATAGTTTTATAGCATTTTCCCCATTTTTTTGACTTATACTATTTAAAAGATTAAAAACATTCATCTCTAATGGTTTTGCCATTAAAGAGTCTATATTTTCTTTTGTTACTTCTTTCTCATTAGATAAATAATTAGAAATTTTCATGATTTCATTTTCTAAATCATATAATGTTTTTTCTTGTTTAGAATTAAAATAAGAGGACTGCTGTGTAAAATAATTTATATTAGATTTAGGTATTTTCTTATTATATTTTTTAAAACTATCTTGAATCCAATCATCTAAATCCTTACCCCTTAGCTTTTTAAATTCCACTACATCTCCTACCTTACTAATAGCCTTGTATAATGGATTTGTCTTTCTTATACTGGTAAGCTTTTCTACAAAGATTAAACATAGATAATCTCCTAGGCTTTCAATATATTTAATTAACAGCTCTTTAGATTTAGGTTCACTCCATTCTCCTAAATCTTCACCAGCTTCTTTTTTACTTTTAAACAAAGGCAAATCTTTTACAAGAACAATTTTTTTCTTAGACATAAATGGTAAGGTTTCACAGGCATTGAGTATTTTATCAAAATCTACATCTTTTCCATCTAGGGCTATATAATTTAATGCTTCAAAATTTTCATCAATACAAGTTTTCTTTACTACTTTTATTGTCTCATCAATTAAATAGTCTTCTTCCCCAAAGAAAAGATACACTGGTTTTAATTTGTCATCTTTTACTATTTTAATAAATTCCTTGTAATTCAACTTTCTCCATCTCCTTCATAAGTAGTGCAAAATATTTAATCATAATATATGAGATTATAATATAAACAATAAAACAACTAATAATTAGACCATAATACTTCATTACATATATTATACTTAATCTTTCTTTTATGAAAGGGGTAATTTTGTAATTTGTCCTATCTAGATTAAGATTTATAAGCCCTAGTTGGTCTGTCCTATAGAGGTCTATACTATTATCTTCATACCTGTTTATAACTTCTATATGAGGATGACCAAAACTATTATTTCTACCTACAGATATAAATCCCACCTTAGGTTTTGTACTCTCTAAAAGTTCTATAGATGAAGAAGTCTTACTGCCATGATGGGGTACTTTTAAAAAGTCTACATTAGCATTTAAACTTTTGAGAAGGCTTTGTTCTCCTGCTTTTTCAATATCGCCTGTAAATAAAATATTCTTATCATAATAATTTAATAAAAGGACTAAAGATAGGTTATTTTCGTTGTTTTTTGAATTTCTTAATAATTCTTCATCAGGCCCTACTACAATTACATTAGTATTATTATCTAATCTTAGTTTGTCCCCTTTCCTTAAAATAGAAATGGGAACATTTTTAGATAAAGCTTTTCCTTTTATCTTCTCATATAATTCATTTCCTTCTCTTTCATATCCTAAATATATATTCTCAACTTCCATATTATCCATTAAATAAGGTAAGGATTTACAATGATCTGCATCGTAGTGGGTTATAAAAACCCCTTTAATTTTAAATATGCCCATTTTTTCTAAATAAGGAATAAGAATATTTTCTCCAATATCAAAATTTCCAAATATATTTCCTCCTGTATCTATTAGATAATTCCCTTCTTTAGTATTTAATAGAATACTATCCCCTTGTCCCACATCTATAAAATTAGCATCCAATCTTTGGTTAAGGCTAATAGCAAATGAATTTATAATTATTAAAAATAATAGATAAAATATTATAGCTTTAGTAACTCTCTTATTTAAGTTCCTAATCTTTAAAACATCAAATAATATAAATATAAAAATATAGTAAATAAAAATTTCCATTATAGATGGGGAAGACAGCCTTAGAGTAAGGTATGGAAAATAATTAAATAGTTCAATACCATAAAATTGAATATTTAATAAGAAGTTAACAATCAGCCCTATTGAACTAGCAGCGAGCCTACTAAAACATGAAAATAGTATCATGACCATACTAAGGATTAAACATATAGAAAACAAAGGTACTAGTATAAGATTAGCAACAACAGCTATAAGGGGAATTCTATTAAAATAATAGGCTTGAATTGGTAATAAGCCAAATTGTACTGACAAAATCCCAGCTAAAGATTTTATAATTTTACTATCATAGGGATAAAATATTTCACTAATTTTAGGGGTTAGGTAGATAATAAAAAAGGTAGCAATAAAAGACAATTGAAATCCAATGCCAAATATCCAAAATGGATTTATAATTATCATTAAAAACAATGCAAAAAACAAAGTATTTATTGAATCATAAGGCTCTCTTAATAACTCTGAAAGTAATAATAATGAAAACATTATATTGGCCCTTAGGACAGATGAGGGACTTCCTATTATATAAGCATAAAACCATATTATAGCTATTGTAAGTCCTATGTTTATCTTTCTATTTATCCCAAGATATGCCATTAAACTTACTAAAAACCCTGCTAAAATTCCAATATGTAATCCTGAAACAGCTAATATATGGGCTAGTCCTAAATCTCTAAATTGGTTTATATTTTCCCCATCCAAATATGAGTCATTGCCTAAGACTATAGCTTTCATTAAAGAACTATTATCCTCCACTAAATAACTGTCAAAAGTCCTTTCTACTTTGTTTGTAAATCCTTCTTTTAATCTAAAAGGAAGACTTGGTTTCACTTTTTCTACTGTGGTTATGGAATAATCCTTTATTGTAGCTGTTGTATATATATTTTCTGTTAATAAACTTAGCTTATAATTAAACAATTTTGGATTGGTATTAGGTAAAGGCTCTTTCAAAATCGCCTTAAATCCTACTTCGTCTCCAAGGGTTAGTTGTTTTTCTCCAATAACCTTTAAAATGGTCTTCTCCGATATATTTTTATATGTTCCATTATGATTTATACTATGTACTAAAATTATGTATCTTCCCTCTTCCTCAGATATGGTTTTAACATCCTTTACTACACCTTTTAATTCTATAGGCATATCTACATATTCAATTAACTGGCTGCTATTTGATTTTAAACCTGTGAGTAATATACCTAGCAAAAAAAATGAAATAAATAGATTTATTTTAATGGTTAAATTTAATTTTAATCTAATCAAGTTTACTATAAGGAATAGAACCAACAATATTAAGGTTATAAATATATTAATTTCAATAAAATAATAGAAGACTATTCCAAATAGTATAGGAATGGTAAAATATATAA
>JAAZMG010000049.1 GCA_012798935.1 Tissierellia bacterium
AGAAATAGGCTTTTTGCTGCTGTAACCATCCTTATTTTTAACAAATTGTAAACCGTCGGAAGCCTTGAAAAATCGAGCTATTTCGATGATTGAACCTTTTGTATCTCTATCACGCACTCCACATGTGTTGTCATAGGAAACATATCTACTGGCTGCACCTCTTCTACCTTATATCCCTTTTCCCCTAAGCATCCCAAGTCCCTAGCCAGTGTAGATGGATTACAGGACACATATGCTATCTTTTCAGGATTAGCTTTTGCTATGGAATCTATTAAGGTTTTGTCTAGCCCTTTTCTAGGTGGATCTACTATTATAGCATCTATTTTTATTCCTTTAGCATTTAACTTTGGTAATATGTTCTCAGATTTTCCTTGGATAAATTCTACATTATTTATATCATTTAACTTTAAATTCTCTATAGCATCATCTATAGCATCTTTTACTACTTCTACTCCATAGACTTTTTTTGCATATTTAGATATATAAATAGCTATAGTACCTATACCACAATATAAATCCACTACCGTTTCATTCCCTTTTAAATCCAGATATTCTACTACTTTGTTATATAAAACTTCGGTTTGAATAAAGTTTACTTGAAAAAAAGACTTTGGTGATATTAGAAATTTATAATCTCCTATATAGTCTATAATCTTATCTTCTCCGTATAGTTTTATATCTTTTGAGCCTAAAACTACTGATGTATCTCTATTATTTATGTTTTGGTATATGCTTATAACTTTTTCATTGTTTATAAGTATTTTAATCAGTTCTTCTTTATAAGGCAATTTTTCTCCCTTTGTCACTATTACTACCATAATTTTATTATCTTTAGTAGTCCTTATCAATATGTTTTTTATTATGCCTGTCTTATCCTTTCTGTTATAGGCTTCTACCTTATATTTTATCATATACTCCCTTATCAACTTTATTACCCTGTCCACCATTTCATTTTGGATAATACATTTATCTATAGGTATTAAATCATGGGATCCCCTTTTAAAGTAACCAATACTGGATCCCTTGCCTACCTTAAATTCTGCCTTATTTCTATACCTATAAGGGTAGTCCATTCCTATAGTATCTTTCACCGATACACCTGTAATCTTTCCTATTCTCCTTAAATTATTCTTTACCATATCCCTTTTAAATTCCAACTGGTTTGTATATTCTAAATTATGTAGCTGACATCCATTACATGATGGGAAATATTTACATTTAGATTCTATTCTATAAGGGGATTTTTCTAATATCTTTAGCACCCTTCCTGTACCAAAGTTTTTCTTTATTTTAAGTATTTTGACTAATACTTTATCTCCTAAGGTACATCCCTCTATAAACAATGTAAACCCATTATATTTGCCTACCCCCATACCCTGACTATTTATATCTATAATATCTAATATCAACTCATCTCCAATTTTAAAAGTTGCCATAAGTTACTCCTTTCCAAAAAAATAAGGCACATTTCGTGCCCTTCGAGAATCAGTGTCCCTTTTATCTCTTTATAGATTTTATCCATTGCCTTCTAATATTATACCTGCCCTAAAGTCAATTCAACCTTTTTAAGCATCTTCCTTATTGGCAAGTTATAGGGGCATTTTGTTTCACATTGACCACATTCTATACAGTCTACTGCCTTTACTTCCATAGCCTTATACCTTTCTACTGCCCATTCTTCTAAATTATACCTAGAGTAATATCCTTCCATTAAAAATTGGGTAGGAATATCTATCCCCTGGGGACAAGGTAAGCAATAACCACATCTTCTACAAAATTCAGAGCCTAACTCTTCTGCTTCTTTAAAAATTATATCTTCTTCTACATCTGTTAATGGTTCAATTTTATTGCCCAGTTCTGCATTTTCCACTATTTGTTCTATACTATCCATTCCAGGGATAGCTGTTGTTACATTTGGATTGTTTATTATAAATCTTAGAGAAAGGGAGGCATTTCTAATAGCCCCTCCTGCTAAAGGTTTCATTACTATAACTCCAATATTCAATTTATTTGCCTTTTTAAATATTTCCTCTGCCTGACGTTCTACTGGATTATATGGGCATTGAATAGTGGCAAACTCTCCTGTATCCATAGCTTTATCTAATATTTCTGGGCTATGACTAGTAATTCCTATTTCTTTTATTATTCCTTTTTGTTTTGCTTCTTTTATTGCTTTTAGACCACCATTTTCCCCCATAAGAAAATCTAAGTCTTCAAATGTACTTACATTATGAAACTGGAAAAGATCTATATAGCTTGTCCTTAAATTATTTAAACTTACATTAAGCTCTTCTAAAATTCCTTCATAATCTCTCTTCATAGATTTAGTAGCTAAAATAAAATTTTCCCTTCCACAATGCTCTAGACCATACCCTATTAAGCTTTCGCTTATTGTATAACCTCTTGCAGTGTCAATAAAATTTATACCTGCTTCTTTTGTTTCTTCAATCATTTTAATGGCCATTTCCTTGTCCACCCTTTGAATAGGGATTCCTCCAAAACCTATTACTGACACTTGAAAATTAGTTCTTCCTAAGGTTCTCTTTTCCATACCTATTCCTCCTACCATCTAATTATAATATTAGTATAACCTTTATTTATCATTCTTTGAAGATATTTTCTAATATATTGTTTATAAGCGTTCCTAGTTCCTGGCAATACCATAGTTATACCCACTATATCTGTTACAATTCCAGGCATGAGTAAGAGAAATCCACCCACTAAAATACAAAATCCCGTTAAAAGTTCATCTCCTGGCACATTCCCTTGGGACATTTCCCTATTTATATTTCGTATTATTATTCTTCCTTCAGATCTTGCTAAATAATATCCAGCAACTCCTGTTAATATAACAAGCAATATAGTGCTACCCAACCCCATAGTTTGAGAAACTTTTACTAATACATATAAATCCAATATAGGTGTTAAAATTAAAAGCAAAACCAGCTTTCTCATATAGGGTTACCTCCTATTATAATATAGGTATAAAAATATTAACTTTATATGTTAAATAGTATACCCTATTCACCTTTATAAAACTCTAGCTTCTCCTTTATATATAAGTCCAGCAATAGAATCTACAGTAATTGTTTCCCCATCTTTTAAGATTTTAGTAGCGTCTTTAGCACCAACTATTGTAGGTTTTCCAAAGTTCAAACCTACTATTGCTGCATGGGAGGTTAATCCAGACTGCTCTACCACTATGGCTGAAGCTTTTTTCATATATTCTATCATATCCCTATCAGTAAATTCACTAACCAATATATCTCCTTCTTTAAACTTTCCTCCTAATTCTCTACTATCACTACCAATACATACTTTACCTGATACAGACTTCTTTCCAACACCTATTCCTCTTAATATTACCTTCCCAACAGTATGAACTTTTATTAAATTAGTAGTTCCTGAAACTCCCACTGGAATTCCAGCAGTTATTACGATTAAATCTCCTTCTTTAACATAATCATTTTTCATGGCACTATGAATTGATCTATCAATAACCTCATCAGTAATATCGCTTTTCATTGATAATACTGGATAAACTCCCCATACTAAAGATAATTTTCTCATAACCTCTTTTGTGGTAGTTGCAGCAATTATAGGGGCTCTTGGTCTAAACTTTGATATTGCCTTTGAAGTATATCCTGAGGAAGTTGCCGTTATTATAGCCGTTGCTCCTAAATCTTCTGCTGTTGTACAGGTTGCCTTACCTATAGCATTAGTAGTAGTTATATCTTTGGTTGCCGACTTGGATTTTAATATTTCTAGGTAGTCTAGAGATTCCTCTGTCTTTGTAGCAATATTATGCATAGTCTTTACAGCTTCTATAGGGTATTTTCCTGCTGCTGTCTCTCCTGAAAGCATAATAGCATCACTTCCATCTAGAATTGCATTAGCTACATCTGTTACCTCTGCTCTTGTAGGTCTTGGATTTCGAATCATTGAATCTAGCATTTGAGTAGCTGTAATCAC
>JAAZMG010000050.1 GCA_012798935.1 Tissierellia bacterium
AATATGCTTTTTTGCTTAAATCTACCATACTTAAAACCATAGGAACATTCCTCCTTATTTCTTTTGGATGTGCCCCTATAATCTCCATAGCAAAAGCTACATTTTCATATACAGTTTTATTTGGAAGTAATCTAAAATCTTGAAATACCACACCTACATTCCTTCTAATATAAGGAATTCTTCTATTCTTAACCTTTGTAATATCTTTATCATTTAAATAGATTTTGCCTTCCGTTGGTTCTTCTTCTTTAAGTATAAGTTTTATTAAAGTTGATTTGCCTGCTCCACTAGAACCAACTAAGAAAACAAATTCTCCTTTTTTTATCGATAAACTAACATTAGATAATGCTCTTACTCCATTTTTATATTCTTTGCTTACATTGCTAAACTTGATCAAATATTCTCACCTCTTATGTAATAGGAATGCCATATAATAAGATTATAACATAACTATTTATTATATGGTCCTATTTGTATTTAATAAATCCTTCTTTTTTATAAATGTTTATATTATTTCATAATTTTAACCCAACTGCTTTGATAATATATTATAATATAGGTTGAGCAATAAATAAATAGTAAAGGGTGGTAACTTTGGATAAAAAAGTACTAAGAAAAAAAATGCTTGAAAAAAGATCTCAACTTTCCTTAGAAAAAATAGAAGAAAAAAGTAAAATTATTGCTAATAATTTATTCAATTTAAATCAATATAAAAAAGCAAATTTTATTTTTAGTTTTATTAGCTTTAAAGATGAAGTGAATACCCATGAAATAATAAAAAAATCTATTAGTATAGGAAAAAGGGTAGGAGTCCCTATACCTGTTCCAAAAACAAAAGAATTAAAGGTTTCAGAACTGATAGATTTTGATAAAGAATTAGATTTAGGATTCTATAATATTTTGACTCCAAAGGATAAATATATAAGAATAGTACCTCCTCAACTAGTAGATCTAGTACTAGTACCTGGGGTAGCTTTTGACAAAAGAGGTTATAGAGTCGGATATGGTGGAGGTTATTATGATAGGTTTTTTAATAATATAAATAAAGATATAATCAAAATTGGTTTATGCTATGAAATGCAAATCCTATCAGAAGTTCCTAAGAATTCCCATGATATTCCTATAGATTTTATTCTTACTGAAAAAAGACTTATCCAATGTGCTAAGGAAAAAATTTAAATATATTATATTAATTTATTCTAAAAATGGTATAATGTATAGTGGTAATGCAATTATTTTGATTTTAGGAGGTATTTTAATGGGTAGAGCTGTAGGTACGACAGCAAGAGGTATAAGAGCCCCTATAGTTAAACAGGGAGATGACCTGATAGAAATTGTAATAGATTCTGTATTAAATGCAGCAAAAAGTGAAAATTTTAATTTGAGAGATAGAGACATAATTGGAATTACAGAATCGTTAGTAGCTAGGGCTCAAGGAAATTATGCTACTATTGACCATATTACTAAAGAAATAAATAATAAATTTGATAAAGAAGTAGGAATTGTATTTCCCATACTTAGCCGTAATAGATTCGCCGTGGTATTAAAAGGAATTGCCTTAAGCGGTAAAAAAATATATTTATTTCTTAAATATCCTTCTGATGAGGTAGGCAATCATCTAATGGATATAGATAAAATGAACCAAATTGGAATCAATCCTTATACTGATGTTTTAACTGAAAAGGATTATAGAAAATTATTTGGCGAAAATGTATGTCATCCTTTTACAGGAATGGATTATGTCCAAATCTATAAAGACCTAGCTGTTGATGATAATATTGAAATATATCTTTCCAATAATCCTAAAACAGTTTTAAACTATACTAAGGATGTTTTGGTAGCAAATGTCCATGATAGAAAAAGAACAAAAGAAATCCTTAAAAAAGCAGGTGCCAATAGATTATATGGTTTAGACGATCTGTTAAATGAACCAATAGATGATAGTGGTTATAATCCAGAATATGGGCTCCTTGGTTCAAATTTAGCAACTGAAACCAAAGTTAAATTATTCCCAAGGAATTCAAAATATTATGTTGATGAGATACAAAAAAGGTTTAAAGAGAAAACAGGAAAAAATGTAGAAGTAATGATTTATGGTGATGGGGCCTTTAAAGATCCTGTAGGTAAGATTTGGGAATTAGCTGACCCTACAGTATCTCCTGGATATACATCTGGTCTTAAAGGTACCCCTAATGAGATTAAATTAAAATATTTAGTTGATACTGAGTTAAATAATCTTACAGGAGAGGAAGCCGCAAAAGCTGTTAAAGAAAAGATTGATAAAAAAGATATAGATTTAGTTGGCCATGAGGAATCTATGGGTACTACCCCTAGAAAGATAACGGATTTGTTAGGAAGCTTATGTGACTTAACTAGTGGTAGTGGTGATAAAGGAACCCCTATAGTACTTATACAGGGATACTTCGATAATTATGCAACAGAATAATAAGGGCAGACACACAGATCTGCCCCTACCTGGATATTCCCTTTTGTTTGAATTGTTTATCTATATATTTACCTAGTAGAATTCTTATAACCGCTGCCGTTGGTACTGCAAATAACATTCCCCATACTCCAAAAAATCCTCCTCCTATAAGGATTGATAATATAATCCAAAAAGGTTTTAAACCAACCTGTATTCCCAGTATCTTAGGTCCTAAGTATAATCCGTCAAATTGTTGTAATAGAAATATAAATATTGTAACCCATAATGCTTTAAATGGACTATAAAAAACTGTTATTATAGCAGCTGGAATCATTCCTATAAAAGGTCCAAAATATGGAATCATATTGGTAATTCCTACTATTAAACTAATCAGCAAAGCATAGCGTACTCTCATTATTATGCAACCAATGAAACATAAAATACCTATTATGAAAGAATCTAATAGTTTCCCCACTAAAAATTTAGAAAAAGCTTTTTTAATCTCTTTAAACATTTCTGTAACTGAATCCGCCTTTTCCACTGGAAAAATTGCATAGGTGAGTTTGTTAAGGTTGTTTGCAAAATATTCCTTATCCTTTAGTATATAGACAGATATAATAGAGCCTAATACAAAATTAATAAGATTGGAGGTTAAGGATATTAATTGAGTTACCGTTTTATTGATCATAGGACTTATGCTTTGTCCCAACTTAGAAAACAATTCATCTATGCTGGTCTTTATATAATCAAAGATTCCATATTTATCAATCTCTTTTAAATAAC
>JAAZMG010000051.1 GCA_012798935.1 Tissierellia bacterium
GTTAGAAGAATTATGAAAAGGGAGGAGCAAATAAGCCATAATGTAATGATGCAAGAGGTAGAGCAATTGGAAAAGATGGCTACTTCCATAACTTTGTTATTCTTAACGGTGGCTGGAATAATTATAAATATTATTTTATCCCGAATTGTTAAAAACGATAGGATGTCTATTGGTATAATGAAAGCATTAGGTTATAGTAATCTAAGCATACTTTTACATTATGCTAAATTTTCTATGTTAATTGGTTTAGTAGGTTCTACTATAGGCATTATTTTGAGCATACCCCTTTCAGGAGCTTTTACTAGCTTATTTATTCAATACTTTAATGTTCCCATGTTTAAGATGGAAGTTTATTATATTTATTTTGTTTATGGAATTTTATTGACCATTATATTTTGTGTATTATCTGGATTGATAGGTGCCAGGAATGTTGTCAAAATTTTGCCTGCTGATTCTATGAGACCTGAAGCACCTAAGGCAGGAGGAAGGATTTGGCTAGAAAAGGTTAAATCTATTTGGAATAGGATTTCTTTTAGCTGGAAGATAGTAATTAGAAATATATTAAGGTCTAAAAGAAGAGCCGCCTTTTTGATTTTGGGAATTGCCCTAACCTATGGAATAACTATGGTACCCATGTTTGCCTTTTCAGTTTGGGATAATCTATTTACTTTACAATATGGAGAGTTTCAAAGGATGGATTATAGCGTGGATTTTGCTATGCCTATGAACCATGGCACCATTAGGGAATTAACTCAAATAGTAGATGTGGAACATATAGAGCCAAAGGTAGAAATTCCTTTTGAATTAAGAAGCGGATGGAAGAAAAAAGCCGTTAATATTATTGGAATACCAAGGGATACCAAACTTTATAATTTTAAAAATCTATCTGGAATAGAGATAAAATTACCAGATGATGGTATATTTCTTTCTCAAATATTGGCTGATAATCTAGGAGTTAGTGTAGGGGATGAGATAATAATAAAGAATTTTATGCCAAATAAAGATGAAGAGCCTATAAAGGTGAAGGGTATTGTAGAGCAATATCTGGGAAGTAATGGGTATATAGATATAGACATGATGAATAATATTTTAGGAGAGGGGCAGATGGTTACTGGTGCAATATTAAAATCTAAGGATGATGTAATAGGAAAGCTACAGAATATCAAAAATATAAGACAAGTACAATCTGTTCAAGATATGAAAGATAGTATGTTACAATATATAGATATGATTATCTTTTCTGTAGGTATAATGATGATATTTGGTGCTATTTTAGGATTTGCTATTGTATATAATGTAACTATTATTAGTATTAGTGAAAGGTCTATGGAGTTTTCTTCATTACGAGTAATGGGTTTCGATAAAAGAGAAATTTATAAATTGATCAGTAGAGAAAATGGTATAATGACATTAATTGGGGTAATATTAGGGGTTCCAGTAGGGTATGGAATGTGTAGAGGTTTGGTATCATCTCTTTCTGCGGATTTATATAGTATTCCTCTTATATTAGAACCAAGCACTTATATTATAACTGGTATTGCTACAATAATTTTCGTTGCTATAGCGCAATTGGCAACGGCTAGAAAGATTTATAATTTAAACTTTTTGGATGCTTTAAAGAATAGGATATCATAGTAAAGAAATTTATTATATAAGGGTGTGATAAAATGAACAAAAAGATTGTTGGTATAGTTATCATTGTAACCCTAATAGGAATAATAGGATTTTATATGGCCAATAGGAACAAGATTGTACAGGTAGATGCAGCTGTAGCTGTAGAGGGTAGTATAGAAAAATATGTAGAAGAGTTGGGAATTGTAAAGGCTAAAAACCAAGGGGATATTTATGCTTCTGCTTCAGGTACAGTTAAAGAAATATTGGTAGATATAGGAGATGAAGTCAAAAAAGGGGATGTATTGGTTAAATTAGATGATATGCAAGTTTCAAAGGAGATTCAGGGATTGGAAGCTGAGAGATCGGCTATATTAGCCCAATATAATGAAGCTAAGGAAAGTGTAGACATAGAGAGTATAGAAAAGTTGGAATTGATAGTTAAAGATATGGAAAGAAGAACCCAAAAAGCCGAAGAAACAGCTAATAATAGTCAGATGTTATACGAGGCAGGGGCTATAAGCCATGAAGAATATAAAAATACTTTGGACAATTTGGAGCTAGAAAAATCCAATTTGGAAAAGATAAAGCTGGATTTAGAGCTTATGAACAAA
>JAAZMG010000052.1 GCA_012798935.1 Tissierellia bacterium
ATAAAAGGTACCCGGTATAACTCGACTTTTGTCGAATAATAAGGAGGTTATGATGAAAAATAAATTTGAAAAATGGATGAGAGATGTAGAAAACAAATCCCCAAATACAGCTTATCAGTATGCTCGTTCAATTGATAGAATTTCTGAACATTATTGTGAAAATACAGGTAAAAGCTTAGATATATACACTGAATCAAATTTAGCTTTACTAAAAAATCTGGAGTATGAGTATGGATTAAGTGGAAGATATTGTGACTTTGGTAATTATGGAAATGGAACTATAAGAAATGCTATAGCAACATATATTAGGTTTTTAGAATATATGAAAGTAGGACAAGAACTAGAAGACTCTGAATTGGAATATTTTACAGAAGGTAAAATTATGGACAATAATTCCGAAGATAATATAGTATCTAATAATTATAATTTCACATATGAAAGGGACTTAAAAAACTCATTAATATATCAGGTAGAAGAATTATTTCCAGGCTATAAAATATTCGGAAGTCATCAGGAAGGAATAGAATATAATATAAAGGGGAAAAGAATAGATTTATTACTGGAGAATTTAGAAGAGAATATTTTATTAGCGATAGAATTAAAAGCTGGAACAGCAGACTATAGGGTTTTTGGGCAGATATCTATGTATTTAGGTTTACTATCAAAGAGGTTTCCAGATAGGGAGATTAGAGGATTGATAATAGCAGGAGAAATAGATGAAACATTGAAAGATGCATGTTTAACCAATGATAAAATAGAATTAAAAATATATAAGATGAGATTAATTTTAGAAAATATTCGCTAGAAGGGCACCCTAAAATAAAGGACAATAAAAGGAGGTAAAAAAATGTCAAATTTTCAATACGAAATCACAGAACATATAGACACCATCTCTGAGTAAAAGGTACCCGGTACAACCCGATCTTTGTCGAATAATTATTTCGGAAGTCATCAGGAAGGAATAGAATATAGCATAAAGGGGAAAAGAATAGATTTATTACTGGGGAATTTAGAAAAGAACATTAAGGCTGGACCAAAGAAGTAAATTTAATTAGCTGGAACAATAGAGAGCCAAAATATGACCTAAGAGATTAGGCACTTAAACATTTAAAATATTATAGATAGAATAATGGGTTTAAACATAAATGTAAAAAAGTTTATTCGTTAATGCTGTTTGTAGAATGATATAATAACATTCATTGGAGTTTAATGATATAATATATAGGATAGTGTAGGTATTTTATCAATTGTCTGAGGTGGTTATATGTTTTTATCTAAAGATAAGAAAAAAATAATAGTAGATTTTATTATAAAAAGATTCAATCCTAAATTCATTTATCTTTTTGGTTCTTATGCTAGTGAAGAAGCTAGGGAAGATAGTGATATTGATATAGGCATATATATTGACAAGGAAATAACTCCCTATGAGCTATTTATTGCTGCTGGGAAACTTTCTATGAAATTAAAAAAGGATGTAGAAATAATAAATTTAAAGGATATATCTACAGTATTTGCGGCCCAAATAGTAAGTACTAAAGATATATTATATACTAAAGATGAAAATTTTAGAGTAAGCTATGATATAAGAGTACTTAAGGATTATATAAAGCTTAATGAGGAAAGGCGCTTAATATTAGATACAATTAGAGAGGATGGAAGAATATATGGCAAATGATATATTGCTCAACAAGATAAGTATTATTGAACGGTGTATTAACAGGGTTGATGAAGTATATGCCAATAACCCTGAAAATTTACGAAATTATACAAAACAAGATTCAATAATACTTAATATACAAAGAGCCATAGAAGCTACTATTGATATAGCCATGTATCTGGTATCAGAGGGGAAACTTGGATTGCCGCAAAGTAGCAGAGATGCTTTTGAACTTCTTTACGAAAATGGTAAAATAGATAGAGATATGCTTATTAAAGTTAATTCTATGATTGGGTTTAGAAACATTGCTGTACATAATTATCAAAAGATAAACTTAAATATATTGCAGAATATAATAGAAAATAATTTAAAAGATTTTAATGAATTTGTAGATAATATAATATAAGAAATTCCTTGTTTAACAAGTAGGGAATAAACTTAAAATTATAAATAAAAAAGCTGTCCTGGAACAATAAAGTTTTCTAGGACAGCTTTTTGTGTTAGTCATACCATTTATGGCATATACAAAAGAAGGAAAAGGGAAAGATTTGTAGAAGTATATAATTACGAAGGTTACTAAGTTTGGGATAAGGGGTATATTAAATAATATGAATTTGTAGACAATAGCAGAAGGAATGAAGATTTGGGAAATATTATAAAAAGAAAGGGGATTATTTAAAATGAAATGGAAGGAAGTAAGAAAGATATACCCAAATAAATTTGTTAAATTACAAATTATAGAATACCATATGGAAGGTAATAAAAAGTATGTAGATGATATGGCTATTATTAAGGTCATAGACGATAATAAAGAAGCAACAAAAGAGTTGGTAGAGTCTGGTGAAGATATAATAGTATATCATACAGGAAATGAAGAAATCGCTATTGAAGTAAAGGACATAAGGGGATATAGAGGTGCAATATAATGAAACTTGAATATAGAAATGGTTTACTATTTACTTCTATAGAGATTAAACATAGAAAAAAATCAAAAATTATTGATAATATTGTTATTGACACAGGGGCTGCAGAAACTATTATTTCACCAGATGCAGTATATGATATAGGTATTTATGCTGAACAAAATGATCGGCTTGTTCAATATTATGGTGTTGGTGGTAGTACACACAATGCATTTGTAAAGAATATTGATCAAATAAAAGTGGATGTTATAAATGTTAAAAATGTGAGCATAGATTTTGGAATAATTGATACTAAAGGCAATATAAATGGGTTGATTGGACTGGACATTTTAATGAAAATTGGTGCAATTATAAATTTGAAAAATCTAACTATAAGTTGAATATAATTATAAGCTTAGCAAATATAGTTTACTCTACAAAAATAATAGATGAATGAAAAATCTGTCTTAGAACAATAAAGTTTTCTAGGACAGTTTTTTAATTTAAGCTAACCATTTATGGTGCAGTCAAAAGCAGGAAAAGGGAAGGATTTGTAGAATAGTATAATATAGATATAAATACAATTCACTTAGACTATAAAGGGGGCTATACTATGGAGAATATCATTAAAGAACTATCAAAAAAAGAAGAACTTATACCAGATAAACATGATGGCAGCTATGAATTAGTAAAAGAAACTGTAAGGGCATTATCCACCATATATGAAGAGAATTTAAGTATAGAAGATTTAAATTTATTGTATTTTTCAACTGTAGGGACTTTTAGCAGAACTTTTCCCCATAAAATTACTTGCATTAATAGAAGTAATTTAAGTGATGAGGAAAAAGAAAGGCTTAAAAAGCTATTAAAAGAAATAAGAGAAAAAGCAAATAACGGTGCCTATGATAATCATGGACAATCAGATACCATTGGCATGTTTGGTACTGGAATAGGAACGTTAAGGGTAAATAAAGAAGGTATAAAAAGATTTATTAAACTGTGTACGGAAATTGTAGATATGGATGATGAGAATGCTATACTAGACCTTGCTGAAGAGACATTAAAGTATGATATAAAAGGATTAGGAATAGCCTCTGTTAGTCAGATACTTCATTGTATAAAACCTTATGTATTTCCTATTTTAAATGATGGTGGAAGTGCAGGAATACAAGCATTTAAAACAATGGGGCTAAATCTTATTAAACCTAAAGATATTACTCATTATGTTGAAAATACTAGAATAATTAAAAAGTTTAGAGATGAAAATTTCAAATTCAAAAATTATAGGATTATTGATATGTTCTTCTGGGATTATGTGCCCATAGACAACTGCAATTATTGGTTATTTAATGTATATTTTAAAAATGGCACTAAGGTTTGGGATTATTGTAAAGATAATAATTGTTTTGCTATGCAATATGAACGTGGAACACAAGATAATGCATCTGTAACAAGAAACCTGGAAATAGCAAAGCAAGTTAAAGTAGGAGATTATTGCATTGCTTATACTGGACAAAAGAGTATTGTTGGTATTGGAAAGGTAACTAGAGAATTTTATGAAGAAAACAATAAGGAACAATTTATATTTCATGATGAACCTTGGGCACAAAGAATAGGAGTAAATTGGGAGCTAGTTTCTCATACACCTGTAGAAATAAAAAATTTTGTAAAAACCTTTGATATAGAAAATCAAGTGGATTTATCTTCCTATGCTATTAATAAGACGACAAAAAAAGGATATGAATATGCAGAAAATATCTTAAATACAGAGATAGATAGGGAAAAAGATGATGGTAGAGTAATAAGCAAAGTAGTTCATGGAAATGAACCTTATTCTAAAGATAAATTTTTAGAAGAAGTCTTTGTAAATGATGAAAAATATAATGAAATAATTTATAGCTTGAAGACTAAGAAAAACATTATATTTCAAGGTCCCCCAGGCGTAGGGAAAACTTTTGTTGCAAAAAGAATAGCTTATGCAATGATGGGTTCAAAAGATAATGACAAAATAGAAATGGTTCAGTTCCATCAAAGTTATTCTTATGAAGACTTCATTCAAGGATTTAGGCCTACAGAAGATGGAACATTCGAATTAAAAAATGGGATATTTTATAATTTTTGCATGAAAGCTAAAGATAATCCAAGTAATGATTATTTCTTTATAATAGATGAAATTAATAGAGGCAATTTAAGTAAAATATTTGGTGAACTTATGATGCTTATAGAATCAGATAAAAGAGGAGAAGAATTTGAAATAGCACTGACCTATTCAGAAAATGAAAAGTTTTATGTTCCAGAAAATATATACATAATTGGAACTATGAATACAGCAGACAGATCCTTAGCAATGGTTGATTATGCTTTAAGAAGAAGATTTAGATTTATAAACGTTGAGCCAGCTTTCAATTCAGAAAAGTTTATCTCTCATTTAAAGAAAAACAATATAGATGAGCATATTATAGAAAAAGTCATTAATAGAATGAATAGATTGAATAGCAAAATAAAAGATGATACAAGAGATTTAGGAAAAGGCTATGAAATTGGACATAGTTATTTTTGTACTAAGCCTCTATTAGAAGAAAACTCAGAGGACTGGTACAAGAGAATAGTATATTTAGAAATAAAACCTTTACTATATGAATATTGGTTTGACAATGAAGAAACTGCAAAAATAGAAGTAGAAAATTTATTATAAGAAGTGATGAATATGGAAAATAAAATACCAATAAAAAATATTTATTATATGCTATGTTATGCCTGGGATAGACTAGAACAAAGGGATATAGTAGAAATAGATACTATTGAAAGTAATGAAATATTAGATTTATTTGCTATGGTTCTTGGAAATGGAATCAATTATCTGATAAAAAGAGGATTTCATAGGCTATATATCCCCTACCAAAAAGAAGAAAGCTTTATACGGGGAAAAATAAATATAAACGAATCAATTAAAAGAAGGTCATGGATAAAAGGAAAAATGTACTGTGAATATGATGATTTAAGTCATAATGTACTTCATAATCAAATATTGAAAACTACTATTTATAATTTATTATTATGTCAAAGTTTAAACGAAGATTTAAAAGATCAACTAATAAAATTATACAGATATTTTGAACTCATAGACAAAGTAAATCTTAATAAAAAAATGTTTAGAGAAGTTCAAATAAATAGAAATAATCATTATTATTCTTTTTTAATAGATATTTGTGAAATTATATATGATAATTTGCTAGTGGATGAGAGTTCAGGAGAAGTAAAATTCAAAGATTTCATTAGAGATGAGATACAAATGGCCTATGTTTTTGAAAATTTTGTTAGAAACTTTTACAAAAGAGAATTAATAGAGGGAAAAGTATACAGAGAAAATATTGAATGGAATGTAGAAAAAGGAGAAAAATTAGAATATCTACCTATAATGCAAACAGATATTTCAATAGAAATAGGAAATAGGAAAATAATTATGGACACAAAATATAAAAAAGATGCCTTTGCATATAATTATAATGCAAAAAAATTCCATTCAGATAATTTATACCAACTTTTTGCTTATCTAAAAAATGTAAAAATAAAAGTAGATATAAATAAAAATTGTGAAGGCATATTACTTTATCCTAAAACAGGGGAGGACTTAAATTTAAGATACAAACTTCAAGGAGAAGTTATAAAAATAAAAACAGTAGATTTGAATCAGGATTGGCAACTGATACGTGAAAGGTTGTTGGAATTGGTGAGAGAATAGTTAGTCGAATACCTTAAAAGAAAGGAAAAGATATCTAACAATTAGGAATATATACCTAATTATGGTAGTATATTTATATACTACTTTATAAAAAGCAAAGGGAGATTATAAGCCCTATGAATGGGATACGGGTGTTTCTGTGGGCAAGAGAGGCCTGGTAACGCTAAAGGTACCCGGTACACAATGTCATCAACTTAAGGAAAAAAGAAAAATAAGTCTTGAATTACTATAGCTCAAGGCTTATTTTTCTTGTATTTACCAATGAAAATTTTATATTTTAATAATACAATTTAATCATACATTTTTTTGCAGTTTACAATTAAAATTTGATTAGAAGGGGAAACTAATGAAAAAACCTTATGACAGAATAACAATAACTTTTGAAAAATTAAATACTGTAAGAATAAAAAATATAGGCAAAATGTCCAAATCTGATTTTAGTAGAGATAGAAAGATGCCTTTTAGTGATATAATAAGGTGTATATTAAATAAGAGAG
>JAAZMG010000053.1 GCA_012798935.1 Tissierellia bacterium
TGTTTAGGATGAACTTTACGACTTTGCATAGGTTTTTTCTGTTCTAAAATATGTTGACGTTCCTGTTCTAAAGCTTTTTCCTTTCTTAGCCTTAATTCTTCTTTCTTTTTTTCTTCTTCTCTTTTTTGTATTTTTATCTTTACCAAATTAGCCGCTTTTGGATCAACAAGAGTCATATATTTTCCAAATACATCAGGAAAAACGAACCTTTTAGCACCTGATTCAAAATCTATTTTTATATAATTATCATTATAGTTAACCACACTTCCTTTACCAAAAGTCTCATGTATTACTTTCTTATCAACTAAATTCATTAACTTATAACCCCCATTTTATATATGCAATCTTTTATAAAAGCCATTTTATTCTATTTATATTTAATTTTAACCTGTTCTCACTAATATTATAACACTAAAAATAAAATGGTTCAAATTTTCTATTGACACAGCTATGCTCTTTATTATATAATATATTATTTGAATAAAAATGCCTCACAAATATTTCTACCTGTGAGGTGTCCCTAGTATTATTTCTTCATGTTTAGATACTTCTTCTTCAATTCTATCTAGTTTAATAGAACATCTAATTTTTTGCCATCCTATTCAATATAAAAAGCAGCACAATTAATGCACAGGGCTCCTCACGTCACCATCGATAAATACAAGAAAAAGAAGCTCTGAACTATAGTAATTCAAAGCTTCTTTTTCTTTTTTCCTTGAGTTGATAACATTGACGGAGTAATACCCGGTACTCTACTCTATTATTATTCGATTAGCAATGAATACCGAACCATCATAGCTACCCTTAATATTGATTACATCATCTCTAGATAAATAATCAAAATCTAATTCATTAAATCGTGAATCTACTATAATAGTATCATCTTCAATATATACCGTTATCTCTTCCCCATAAAGGTCATCTAAATTAATATCTATTAAGTTAACAACCATCTTTTCCCTTCTATAATCAATACTTTTTATTCTTCCCATAATATTGCTTTCTACACTTTTTGAATCAGCATATATTCTAGTTATTTCATCCCCTTCTACTTCCATTTCAACATAATAGCCTGGTCTAATTTCATAGGAATTAGCTTTTCTCCTGTTAATCTTTACAGATACATCTTTTCCCAAAACAAATGTTTCCTCTTTTTTAGTATCTAAATCTTTGACAACTATTTCTGTACTTTCATTTAAACGCATCAATACCTTAGTTACAAGACCTGTAACTTCCTTCTCTATTGCCTTTGCCTCAATATCAATAATTTCATCATATTCTACTTCCATATATATTTTATCTTTAACTCTTAAATCCTCAACAGATGCTCTCCTGTTATTTCTTCTAATACGAGCCTCACTACTAACCTGGTATCTATGGGATATATCATCTGAATCCAATACAGTTAAATAAAATATAGGATCCTCTTTTTTAGTATCTTCTCTAATATTCTTTAAAATTCCTTCAATTTCTTTCTTTTTGCTTTCAGCATCTATTTCATATATTTTTTCATTCTTACATTTTATTTCTACCATATCTCCTTCCTTTAGCTCTGATAATTTTATAGATTTGTCATCTAAATATATTTTAGCATCTTTATCTATTTCAAAGTTCTTAATATAGGTTTTTTTATCCTTTTCGTATTCTAAGGTCAATCTATAGTTATTAGGATATAAATATTTAATTTTACCTTCATATTTTTCTATATCGTCTTTTAAATCTGTATCTGACTTTGGTTCTTCAGATTCTATAGGGTTTTTCATTATATAATCATAAGAAGTTGATAGCATTTTTACCATTACATCCCTTTTTATAGTAGATGTAGGTCTAAAATACCCTTCTCCATCTCCCTTTTTGTCAACCACTCCTATTTCTAGTAATACATATACGTACTTATCCTTAGTTTTCTCTATGCTCATAGCATCATTAAAAGGTAAGACTATAATACTCTTTTCATTAGCCTTTTGCCCAAGACCCATACCCTTGACTAAATATTCCGTTACCTCTATTTTCTGTGCTGGTTTACTTAATCCAGCTTTGCCCATCTTTCTAAGTTCACTCTCAGTTATTACCCCTCTATCCAAGCATACTGAAATAGCATCAACTTTCCAATCATCATTTATATTTAAATCTTTAAACAATTTACTATAAGTAGTTTTAGCCTTTGCTTTCTCATCACTAGTAGGATTTATTAGCCTAGATATAAAAGCTAAGGATTGTTCCCTAGAGACATCATTTTGTGGCCTAAAGGTTCCATCAGGATATCCTCCAACTATATTTGCTTTACTCATTTTATCTATGTATTCCTTAGCCCAATAATTAGATGGCACATCTTTAAATGATGCAGCATAGCTCGGAATTGCTGACATAATAAATATAAGAACTAAAAGCAGGCTTACAGTTTTATTCAATCTTTTTCTATAATTACACATTATTTCTATCCTCCTTTATATATTCAGCTATCACTTATCTATTCTATATAAAAGTTCTAAACCCTTTATTTTCTATAATTTTTTTGAATATTTTAATTTAATACTGTAATCTATTTAATACCATTATGAGGGATGCTTACTTTGTTTTCAAGTCCTTCTAAAGTATTAGTACTTTATACTAACATTGGCACTTTTGCAGAATATCTAGAATATTATGGAATATACTTTGAAAAAGTAATATAATATGTAATATAATATAAAGTAAGAATTTCTTATTTTACTATATTTAAAATAGAGAAAGAATGCTAGAGATAAATTTTTTAGTATTCTTAGAGTTTGTACATAAGTTTATGAATGGAGAGGAATTTTATGACTGTAAAAATAATGACAGATAGTACTAGCTATATTGATGAAAAACTTAGATCAGAACTAGATATTAAAGTTATACCTCTATATGTTTCTTTTCAAGATATAAGTATGAAAGAAACAGAAATAGAAAATGAAGAATTTTATGAAATGATGGAACAGAAGGGAATTCCTGTTTCTTCTCAGCCATCATTGGGAGAATTATATGAGGAAATGGTAAAAATCGTGGCTAAAGGCGATGATCTTCTATGCATTTTTTTGTCTTCAGAGATGAGTGGTACCTATGCTAGTGCCTGTAAAGTTAAAGAAAAGGTTTTAGAAAAATATCAAGATGCAAAGATTCATATTTTAGATTCCCGTTCTAATTCTATGCAATTAGGATTTGCTACTATTGTAGCAGCTAGAGCTGCTAAGATGGACAAACCCTTAGATAAAGTTAAGGAAATAGCGGAGCAAAATATCAAAAGAAGTAGATTTTTATTTATACCTGATAATCTAGTCTATCTTGAAAAAGGTGGAAGAATAGGGGGAGCAAGTGCCTTAATTGGAAAAATACTTAAAATAATACCAGTTTTAACAGTAAGAGACGGTAAAACAACCATATTAAAAACAGTTAGAACCAAAGTTAAAGCAATTAAAGCTATGATAGATAAAATGTTACAAGATCATCTTGACTATGGGATACAGGAAATTATAGTTCATCATATTAATTGTTATGAACAAGCTAAGGACTTAGCTAATAATCTACGAGGAAAGCTAAAGATAGATGTAACTATAGCAGATATTGGTCCTGTTATTGGACTACATGTAGGACCAGGAGCAATAGGTATTGTTTATTATACGAAAAAGGATATTAAAATTTAGGTGCCATTAAATACCCAGTTCTTTTTATAGCTTACAAAGATAAACAAATTTGTATCATACATCCTATAATGATACAATAAATATAACAAATATTTAAAGGAGATGTTTAAATGGATATTGAAAAGGTTTTTCTAAATAAATATCTTTCAAACATATCCAAGGATACTTTTGCTATAAAATATTGGGATAATGATAGAAAGATATATGGAGAGGGTGAGCCTGAGTTTACAATAATCTTAAAAGAGCCTATACCTAAGAAAAAAATTCTTAATGATCCTTCATTGGCATTTGGCGAGGCATATATGGATGGCATTATAGAGGTAGACGGAAATTTAAGGGAGGTTATAGAATCTATTTATCGGAACAAAGACAGCTTTTTAAATAAACCTAGGGTCCTAACTAAACTTTCTAAAATAATTCCCACATCTATAGAGCAGCAAAAAGAAGACATTCATTATCATTATGACTTAGGTAATAATTTTTATAAGCTGTGGTTAGATGAGACTATGAGTTATAGTTGTGGATATTTTAAAAATAAAGATGACTCCCTATATCAGGCACAACTAAATAAGATACATCATATATTAAAAAAGCTAAATCTAAAGGAAGGGGACAGGCTATTAGATATAGGCAGTGGATGGGGTTGGCTTATAATTGAAGCTGCCAAATTATATGGAGTATACGCTACAGGAATCACCCTTAGCAAGGAACAATATGATAAGACTAAAGAAAGGATAGCTAAAGAAGGACTAGAGGATAAAGTAGAAGTTAAGCTTATGGATTATAGGGAACTTGCAGATACAGGAGAAAAATTTGATAGGATAGTAAGCGTAGGAATGATAGAACATGTAGGTAGGGCAAATATACCTGTGTATATGGGAACTGTAGAAAAGCTACTAGTACCACATGGTGTATCTATTCTTCATTGTATAACTGGACAAGTAGAAAGCGAAGGAAATCTATGGATAAATAAATACATATTCCCTGGTGGATGTGTTCCTACAATAAGAGAATTAGTCGCAGTTATGCCTGATTTTGACTTTCATTTGGTAGATGTAGAAAGTTTAAGATTGCATTATTTTATGACTCTCAAACATTGGAGTGAAAACTTTGATAATGCTATAGATGAGGTAAGGAAGATGTATGACGAAAGATTTGTAAGAATGTGGAAACTTTATTTAGATTCCTGTGCAGCTTCTTTCCACTATGGGGTAATAGATATACATCAATTTTTATTTACTAAAGGTTTAAATAATGAATTACCTATGACTAGGGTAGTGTAAAATAATAATAGAAAAGTAAATAAATATTAGAGATTATGCTAAATAGCATAGTCTCTTTTTATATAATAAAAGAACCCCTCCAGATTTCTCCTTTGGAGTCCTTATTTTATTTTGCACCTTTAATTACTCTTATCTCAACATCTTGTCTTTCAACTTTTTTATCAATTTCATTAACCTTTTCTTCAAGTGTAGTTAATTTTTCATAAGTTAATTTATATCCATCATATAATGCCTTATGGTTTGTATCCATTTTGTTTTCTAGTCTAGCTATAGATTGATTTGTCTTAGCTAGGTCATCCTTTGTTGCCATATTAAATTCAAGTTTAACCATATTATTATTCATTTCTTGCGTTTCACCGTACATCTTTGTCATGAATTCAAATAATTGTTTATTTGTTATATCCTTACTCATTCCGATCCCCTCCACATATAAACTATATTTATTATACCATTAATTTACTCTCCTATTCAATACAAAAAATTGTGCAAGTCTTAAATCCAAATTGGTCGCTCAAACTTAGTTTTGTGCAATAAAAAAGAACCCCTCCAAATTTCTCCTTTAGGGTCCTTCTTTTATTTCGCTCCTTTGATTACCCTTATCTCAACATCTTGTCTTTCAACTTTTTTATCAATTTCATTAACCTTTTCTTCAAGCATAGTTAATTTTTCATAAGTTAATTTATATCCATCATATAATGCCTTGTGATTCATATCCATTTTATTTTCAAGTCTAACTATATCGTGTTTTACCTCTTTAAACCCTTCTTTCATTTCCCTATCCATATTATCAA
>JAAZMG010000054.1 GCA_012798935.1 Tissierellia bacterium
GTATAGGAAGCTCAATTAATAATACATTTCCTCTATTTTTATCAATTAAACTGTTTAAGAATTTAAGGGTTTCTTCTCTATTATTACCTAATACTATATTCTTTAAATTCTTCCCTGGTAGGTCCTTAATTGATTTGTTTGATAAATATGTATATAGCATCTCTGGCACTGGTTCATATATATAATAGTTTACATCCGGATATTTTTCTAGAAATAAGTCTATATGGTATCCTAAGCCTGTCCCATAGAATATTACTGTAGTTCCTTCTTCTATTTCCTTATATTCTTCTATTATAGCTTCTGCTTCCCTTATTGGATTGTATCTACTGTGAATATGGGTTTTCTTTCCTTTTTTTACTACTGATAAGGTTTTATCCCCTTTCCTTGTTTCTTCCACTCGTAGAAGTTTTTTATCCATAGTTTCTTCTAAAGATTTAATTCTATCAAAAGTATAAGGATATATATTTTTAAGAATATTTATATTGTCTACTAACAGCATTAAATTTCCACCTCTTCTAGGAACAGCTTTTCTAGCTTTTTCTTCATCTCTTTGAATAATGGAACTATTTCATAAGAAAGGATATCCCCTGTAGAAATAAAATCATTGTTCCTTAAAATTTCTTCAAAATCCATCATAAGTTCCTGCAATGAATATACATCCTTTGCATATAGATTCCATTCTTCGTAACTATTGACTATATTTTTTAACTCACCATTAGAATCTATGGATACAAAGGTATCCATTATCCACCTGATTCCTTCTATTAAATCCATTAGCTTCTGCCAAGATTCCTTAGATGGGGTTTTATAAAATTCATTTGATAGCATTTCTATTTCAGGAATAGACCTATCTAGATAGTCTATTGTGGATAACAAAACCTCCTCAGATATTTTCTTTGCTGTTTTGACTATTATAATTACTTCTTCTATATTTCTAATATTATCTAATAAATAATCATAATAATCATCATATACTATTACCCCGTCTATTATTAAATGGCTGAATATTAAACTTGTGCCACTTACTATATTATTTACTTCATCAAACATAGTATCAAGGATATCTATATGATTTTCATATTCTAAAACCTTATCTAATATATGTATTTTCATTTAATTCCCTCCAAAAAATTGTCTACATATATTATCGACAAGATTAAGAAAATATTTATTGTTTTTTGTAGATGGATGTTGGAAAAGACATAAATAAAAAGGCCAAGTATAATTTCCACTTTTTAAGTAGTGAAAATTATACTTGGTCTTTTATGATTAGGGGTTTATTGTTTTAGCAGATGTCATGAATTCTGCCAGGTTGCTATGATATGTTTTGGCCATTGAAATGGCTGCTACGGGTGGAGGGGGCATAATGGTGGCGGTACAGGAATTACATAAAGGCCACGTAAAAACGCACACGTAGAGACCACTTTAGTGGTCGGTTCAGGTCGGTTCGTCAACCTCGTAGAGACCATTTCAATGGTCGGGTTGGTCGGCCGATGCTAACCGTACTATCCCTCCTTACCTTCTCATTAACAATTCATAATGCCTATTTTTATTATTATAATAATGATAACTTGAATATATATAATCATCTACATTCTCAACAATCCCTTTATTAATAGGATTATTATGTATATATTCTATAATTTCTATGAGATGTTTTTCATCTCTGATTATTTTATCGTAATAACCTTTTTGCAATACTTTTCCCTGATTGTTAAAGATCTTATTGTAAAACCTTGAAAAATTACCTTTTATTTTTTTCATTATTTCAGATATATTCATCTCCCCTGTGGGTTGAATTATAATGTGGAAATGATCAGGCATTATGATAAAGGCATAAATATTGTAATCACAATAAAATTTATTATATGTAAGTATATTTAAAAACAATTCACAGGCGAGATTATTTGAAAATATTTGTTTTCTATTTTCAGTTACGGAAGTTATAAAGTATAGCATGTTTTGTTCTATGGGGTGTTTTGGCATTGGGATCCTCCTTTCGGTTTGTGATGTAATTACCGCCATTAAAATGGCTGCTACAGGTGGTGGGTTACAGTACGGTTAATTTTATATTGTTATCGTAAAGAAAATTATTACCATGGAGATCACGCTAGAAAATTATTACCGTAGAAACCACGTAAAGATAACGTAGAGACCATTTTAATGGTCGGTTTTGGTGGAATTAGGTTAATAACCCTCATTTTAATATTTAAAATTTTGATATAAATATAGCGGAGAATGAATTCTCCGCTACGTAGTTTTTTGTCTTCAATTATCTTAACAATTGTAATACTGTTTGAGGTGCTTGGTTTGCTTGCGGACCGTCATGTACCTTTCAGTATATGCCAGACTATATCTTCAACCATTTTATCGGCGAATAAATTCGCCTTTACGATGTGTAGAAAGTGGTTGTTGGGCGCTTCGAGGGCACCTCTGCCCCTATGGATTTCATCACCATACAATTGGTCACCGGAGAATAAATTCTCCTCTACAGTGTTTCTTATTGCAGTTTCCACAGAATTTTGCATTGTAACTTCGATTTTAATCGAAGGTTACCTTTTATTTAGGCGGTGTATCCTAGTCGTTGAACCTTCTCCAATCTTTCGATACAGGAGCTCGGCTGCTGATTATCCATTGTTTCATCTCTACTACTTTTCAACCTTTCACGCTTGTCCTTTCAGACTACGTTGTAGGGAGTAGGGCTTTAGGAAGTTCCAGCAATTCACCCAATTTGCGATTAGAGATTACGCTCTAATGGACCCTATACAGCATTATCTTAAGAGCTGTAATACTCCTTGAGGACTTTGCTGTGCTTGAGCCAACATAGCTTGAGCAGCTTGTTGAAGGATGTTATTCTTAGTGAATTCCA
>JAAZMG010000055.1 GCA_012798935.1 Tissierellia bacterium
GATAAATCTTTATAAGTTTTTTTCTTTTTACCTTTCCCTAATAATTCCTCTTCATCTATGCCATAAATATTCAAATGTTCTTTACCTAATTCATTTATACTATAATTTGTTTGAGCTGGATTTAATAGGTATTGACCTATCATGGTATCAAATCCTATATTTTTAATATTTATTTCTAGTCTAAGAAGTCCAACTATATCTTTTTTCATCATATGACCATACTTTTCTATTTTATCCGACTCAAAATACTCTTTAAATGTCATTGCAAATGATTCAATATCATTTTCTGAGAAATCCATATAATAAGGTATATTATCTCCTACTTTTATACCTATTCCTAATATCTCACTATTTATATAGTTATCATCCTTGAATAGAAATTCAAAACATAGCTCTTTATTTAGTTCTATTTCTTTTATAATTGTTTTATAATTGTTTTCTTTTATAATCTTATATTTTATTTCATAGTTAGCCTCTTCTTCTCTACTTATTTTATCAGCGGGTATTTTTGATAATAGACTATTAAACTCAAACATTTCATACAGCTCTGATAATTTTTCCCAATCTGGTTCCTTTACCTTAAGTTCTTCTATAGAAAAATCTATAGGTGCATTTCTTATTATTTCTCCTAATCTTTTACTTAAAAATGCCATACTCTTATGCTCTATTAAAGATTCTTTTCTCTTTTTCCCACTTACTTTATCTATATTATCATATAGGTTTTCCATAGTACCAAATTTTTTTAATAATTTTATTCCAGTTTTTTCCCCAATTCCTGGTACTCCTGGAATATTGTCAGAGTTATCCCCCATAAGTCCTTTTAGATCTATAAATTGTTTTGGGATTATACCATATTCATCTATTATCCTTTTCTCATCATATTCTTCTAATTGAGTAATCCCTTTTTTAGTTATTAATACTTTTGTATTATCAGAGGATAATTGCAAATAATCATTATCTCCTGTAACCAATATAACTTCCATTTGGTTTTCCTCACCAATCTTTGATAAAGTTCCAGCAATATCATCGGCCTCATATCCTTCTAATTCTAATTGTGCTATATTCATGGCTGATAATACTTCTTTTAACATGGGAAACTGCTGAGCTAATTCATTAGGAGTAGATTGTCTATTAGCTTTATATAAATCAAAAGCTTCATGTCTAAAGGTAGGACCTTTCATGTCAAAGGCTACACATAAATAATCTATATCATATTCTTCCCTAATCCTATATAGCATGGTTAGAAATCCATAAACACCGTTAGTATATATGCCATCTTTGGTCGATAATAAGGGCAGTGCATAAAATGCTCTATGTATTAAACTATTCCCATCTATAACCATAAGTTTTTGTTTCCTATTTTTATTCACCAATATCGCTCCTCTCTAAAGCACTAAATTTATTCCTTAGTCTTTAATTTAAAATATATTTTATCATATGGCTTAACTGTATATTTATAATTTTATCAAAAAGTCTTGAATTTAATACTAAGAAATTCGTATATATTATATTAATAAGGCTTAACCATATATATCAATAATTATATCTTATATTTTACTTTCAGTAAACAAAATCAAAATAAAGTCCTTGATTGTTTGTGGATTTTATGTTATTATA
>JAAZMG010000056.1 GCA_012798935.1 Tissierellia bacterium
AGGCAATGTTGAATCCAGCTTTGAACAAATTCTAACCGTAAGATCCGAAGTAGGAGCCAAGATGAATAGGCTAGAGTTAACGGAGAAGAAATTAGATATACAAATCAACAATGTAAAAGAACTACTATCCTACAACGAAGATGTTGATATGGCAGAAATTTCAATGGAAATCAATATGGCAGAAAATGTATACATATCTAGCCTAATGACAGGAGCCAAGATAATTCAACCAACTTTGGTTGAGTTTTTAAGATAGATTGGCGTAAGCTAAAGGCTTACGCCAATTGTGAATGTTGAACTGTGAATTAAATACCCATTTCTGCTAACTGTAGCGACCGTTTTAATGGTCGTTATGCCGCCACCACCCGTAGAGACCAATTCATTGGTCGGTCTTAAAGCAACCAAATATAATTACCCGTAGAGGTCATTTTAATTGCTGGCATACCACCGCAACAATAGAGACCATTCTAATGGTCGGCTTCAATACCAAAGAAAGAGGTGCAAAATCCAATGAAATTACACACAAAAAATTTCGGTGAAATAGAAATAGACCAACAAAAGATAATCAATTTTCCAGAAGGATTGTTGGGATTTGAAGAAGAAAAACAATTTGTAATCATAAACACAGAAGACGAAGAAAATCCATTTCAATGGCTTCAATCTGCAACAAATCCTAATTTGGCTTTTGTAATAATAAATCCTTTTTTTGTATATCCTAATTATGATATAGTAATACCCAAAACAGCTCAAAAAAAGCTGAAGATAAAAAATCAAAAAGATATAAGCATATATTCTATAGTGGTAGTTCCTGAAAATATGGAAAAGATGACCGCCAACCTATTGGGACCCATAATAATCAATATAAATGCAAAATTGGGTAAACAGGTAATACTAGATGACAATAGATATTCTACAAAGCACTATGTTTTTAAACAAAGCCCAGAAGATAGGGGGATATGATTATGCTGATACTTTCGAGAAAAAAAGACGAATCCATTATCATAGACGGAAACATAGAAGTAAAAATATTAGAAATTCAAGATGGGAAAGTGCGAATTGGCATAGAAGCTCCCCAAAATATTGACATTTTCCGGGAAGAATTATATAAAAGTATACAAGAGGAAAATATAGAGGCATCAAAACCCAATATAGATATTAAGGAGATGAATCAGATATTCAAGAAAAAAATCCAGAATAGGAGGTAATATAGGCGGTGGAAAATCAATATATTACAGATGAAATTTGCAAGAAGGATTACTGGAAAATACTATTAGTAGATGATGATAATTTTGTACATATAATGATAAAGGAATTGATGAAGGATTTCAAATTTGAGGACAAGCCCTTTAAAATATTAAGCGCTTATTCCAGTGTAGAGGCTCTAAATATTTTATCTAAGAACAAGGATATTGCACTGGTTTTGTTGGATATCTTCGTTGAAGAACCAGACACTGGTCTTAAGCTAGCTAAATATATAAGAGAGATAATAGGCAATCTAGCCACAAGGATAGTATTAATGACCAGTAAAGGCAGCGAAACTTTAGAGGAAGATGCTATATTGAACTATGATATAAATGGATATGAAGAAAAAAACCAGTTACTATCTAAAAAATTATACAATATAATCATCTCTGCTCTAAGGTCTTATAGAGACATTATACATATTAATAATAATAAAAAAGCTATGGAACAGGTAGTAGCCTCGTCCAGCAAACTGTTTGAAGCAGGTTCTATAGCTGATTTTTTGTCTACAAGTCTATATCATCTAAATTTGGTTATAAATCTGTGCAAAGAAAAGGAGCCTTATAATATAAATGGCATGGCAGCCATAAGATTGGTTGATGAGAAGGCTTTCAATATTGTCTCCACCTATGGTAAGTATTCTAAAAATTGTGGAAACAGGATAATGGATTCTCTACCCCAGGAGGACTTTATGTTGGTGAAAAAGGCTTATAAAATGAAAAGCCATATGATGACAGAAGATAGATATATATCATACTATAGAAGTTCTTGTGGCATAGAGGCTGTTATATTTATTGAAATAGATGATAGAGAGGCTCATTTGGATATGGAACTGTTAGATATATTCCATAGAAATATATCTGCCTCCTTTGAAAGCCTATGTTTAAACAAGGAGATAGAGGAAACTCAAAGGGAGATATTATATATTCTAGGAGAGGTCACAGAAGCCCGCTCCGAGGAAACCGGCAACCATGTGAAAAGGGTATCTAAATACTGTGAAATATTGGCTAAAGAATATGGACTATCCAAAAGAGA
>JAAZMG010000057.1 GCA_012798935.1 Tissierellia bacterium
ATACTCTACACCAACCTTCTTCAATGCCATCATGTTTGCCCTATAGTTTATTAAATGGGGTGGCACTGAATGAGTCTTTCCATGTCTAGCCAAAAACACAATTTCCTCTCCATAAATATTTAAAATATCCAGCTCCACCTGACCATACTTTGTTTCTATAGTTTCCTTAAAACCTTCTTCTCCTGCATTATATACTCCTGTTCCCCCAATAATAGCTTTTTTCATCCTATTCACCTCTATTTTAATATTAGCATAGGCAAAATTTACTATCAATATAGAATATATATTTCAAAAAATTAAAAGGATTGGATTTATGAATAAACATTCTTCTTATCAAATACAATTTATTAGTTGACTATATTTATAAAGGGGGAGTTTTATGTTGTCAAAAAAAGATTTTATTCAAATGTCACTAGAGTTAAATTTATTTTTTGGACGGATTATGAAAGAGCATATGATTTTTATGGAAACAGGTTTTTTAGTAAAAAACAGCAATCTTATTTTAGAAGCAGATCAGCTAAAAAGATCTTTTGAGGAAATATTAGTTGAAACAGTAGCTTTGTCAAATGGAGTTATAAGTCAAGAATCAATAGATTCCAATGAATTTATAACATCTTTCACCTTAGAGGCAGAAAATATAACAGAATCTCTTACTGGTGTCTGCATAGACCAAGATATTACTTTAGCAGAGCTTGAATTAACTTCTAATCCAGATTCTAACTATCCATCCAATCTAGAAAAACAAGTTTTTGATTTAAACAATAGGGCAATCAATTTAGTTATAGAGGTTATTAAGTTTAAGGAAAATGTATTAAATAAATTACTAGACTGCAATATATATGCTGCCTTATATCCATCACTTATAGAACATATTTTAGGGGAAGCTAAACTCTATTTACAAATGTTAAAAGACCTTCAAAATCGAATAAAACCAAAGGATAATATATTTGAGCAAGAAATATTCTGGGATACTATCATGGAAGAACATGTCCTCTTTATACGAGGGTTGTTGGATCCAACTGAAAAAGAATTAATAGATGCTTCTAATAATTTTGCAAATATCTTTGAAGATCTAATAGAAAAAACAAAGGAGGCAACTGAAAAAGATCTACCGAAAATTATAAAAGAAACTTTAGAGGCCACTACAGAAGTCAGAGACTTTAAGGCTGCAGCAACAAAAGGTATAATAGATTGTAAAATTAAATCTATACTTACACCTCTGTTAGGAGATCATGTTTTAAGAGAGGCTAACCATTATCTTAGGATATTGAAATCCTACATAGAAGACTGTTAAATTCAATAACTTCCTTTAAGGGTGCCAGGCACCTTTAAAGGAAGTTATTTATAAAAACCCAGATCGACATACATTACTCATAGTAGATTTATTGGATTTATAGTATAATAAAATATAAGAAAAGTTAATGTGTAAATGATATTTTGTCTAATATAAACTGAAATATGTAGGAAGGATGAGTAGAAAAATGGAGCCAGTTTCATTATATCGCAAAAACTATAAAATAGAAGTAGACCATGTTGATTTTAATGGTTACTTAAAACTAAGTTCCTTATTTACATATTTTCAAGATATTGCAGGTCTTCATGCAGAAAATCTTGGTATGGGAATGGAAACATTGTATGAAAAACATGATGCTTTATGGGTATTAGCCAGAATAAGAGTTGATATTGTTAGATATCCTTTATGGAATGAAGAAATCACTATAGATACCTGGCCTCAAGAACCTAATAAAATAGAATTTACAAGGGATTTTCTAGTAAAAGATAGGCAAGGAAATATATTAGCTAAGGCTGTTTCAACCTGGGTTATTATTGATGTAAATACTAGAAGATTAAAGAAAACTAAATCAGTTTATACTGGATATCCCCCAATAAAAAAAGAAAGAGCAATTATTTGTAAATTAGGAAATCTAAAACCAAAGGGCCCATTAGAGATGGTCTATAAAAGAACAGTAAGATATAGTGATATTGATGTTAATAAGCACCTAAACAACTCAAAATATGTGGATTTCATAATGGATTGTTTTAGTTTAAAACACCATGAAAAGTACAGTATTAAATCAATTGAGGTTAACTATAGTAAGGAAGCATTACCTGGAGATACCATAGCTATTTATAAAGATATGTTTGAAGCTTATTCAAATCTAATATACATAGAAGGTGTTAATGAAAAGGATAATAAATTAACTTTTAAAACACAACTAGAAATTGAAGCAAAATAAAGAGATGTAGTTAGATATAATATTTATCTTCTTTCCATTCTAATTGATTTGTTTCTATGTATTGCCATAATGAAAAACCAACCTATTTAAAAATAGAGCCTTTGAATTGCTAAATAATACGAGATATCGTAGGGGTGATCTTTGATCGCCTGTTTCCTGCACATTTTAAAAATAATGTTCATTAAATATAATATTTATCATCTTCCCATTTCAATGGATTTGTTTCTATGTAATTCCATATTTCTTGGTATTCTTGTTCATTTCTGATTATATGGTCATAGAATGATTTTTGC
>JAAZMG010000058.1 GCA_012798935.1 Tissierellia bacterium
TTATATCCCTTGTTATCCTTCTTATAACCCTTACATCTGAATCTGTATCTACAAATATTTTAATATCACATAAATTACGAATATCTTCATCGTTTAATATTAATATCCCCTCTAAAATAATTACTTCTTTAGGGTTAACTGTTATTGTTTCTTCCTTTCGAGTATGCCTTTCAAAATCATATATTGGTTTTTCAATAGGTTTATTATTTAATAAATCCTTCAAATGCTCTATTAATAAATCATTATCAAATGCAAAAGGATGATCATAGTTAGTCTTAACCCTTTCATTAAAAGATAAATGACTTTGATCCTTATAATAAGAATCTTGTTCTATAGTAACCACATTTTTTTTATGGATAAATTTTAATATCTCTTTAGAGACGGTACTTTTACCAGAACCTGTCCCACCTGTAATCCCTATAATTAGTGGTTTATCCATTGACCTTAGCCCCTCCTAACTTTTCTTATAATATCCCAACTTTCAACTGGTTTATCCATTTTCATCTTAATAATCTGTTGTGGATGAGGAGCAACTTCAATTTTTTCCCCCTCTTCATCCCACATTGTTTCAATAGTTTGAATAAAATAATCTTTATTTGGACCAAATATTTCAACTTCATCTCCTACAAACATTCTATTCCTCTGTTCTATAGTTGCTATTTTGCTCTCCTTATCATAGTCTAGAACAAGACCTACATAGTCATATTCTCTAATATAAGAGCTAGATGTATATACCTGATCTTCCTCTGTTGGTTTATTAAAATAAAATCCAGTGGTAAAATCTCTATGGCTAGCCTTTTTAATTTCGTTAATCCAATCTTCCTTAAAAATATAGTTTTGAGGATCCTTAAAATACTCATCTATAGCCCTTCTATAGGAACGAATTACAGTAGCTACATAATAAGAACTTTTAACCCTTCCTTCAATTTTAAAGCTATTAATTCCTGAGTCAACTAACTCTGGTATATATTCAATCATAGCTAAATCCTTGGAATTAAATATAAAGGTACCTTTTTCATCTTCAAAAATAGGAAAATATTCTCCTGGTCTTTTCTCTTCCACTAAATTATACTTCCATCTACAGGGATGAGCACAATCACCCATATTAGCATCTCTACCTGCCATGTAATTGCTTAATAAACATCTTCCTGAATAAGATATACACATAGCACCATGAACAAATGTTTCAATTTCTAAATCCTTAGGCACCTTGCTTGTTATCTCCTTAATTTCTTTAAAAGATAATTCTCTTGCTAAAATCACTCTTCTAATACCTAAATTATACCAAAACATAATAGTCTCATAATTAGTAACACTAGCCTGAGTACTTAAATGGATAGGTAAATTGGGCACGGTTCTATTGATTATGGAAAATACACCAGGATCTGATACAATTACCCCATCAACATTTAACTTATATAATTCCATAGCATAATCCTCTAATCCCTTTAAATCTTTATTGTGAGGTATTATATTCATTGTTATATATATCTTTTTTCCCCTGCTATGAGCAAAGTCTATTCCCTCTTTAATTTCATCCATATTAAAATTTTTCGATGCCTTTCGAAGTCCAAATTGTTCCCCACCTAAATAGACAGCATCGGCACCATAAATTATGGCCATCTTTAGTTTTTCTAAATCACCTGCTGGTGCTAATAGTTCTGGCTTTTGCAAATTATTCACTCCTCCTTATAAGTTAATGCTACTCCATCTCCAATTGGTATTATACACGTCCCATAACCCTCTAAATGAGTTATATAATCAAGATACTCCCTTAATCTCTTAACTATTGTCTTCTTTCGTCTAACAACCAATTTGTCACAAGCAACCATGCCTTTAAAAAGCACATTATCAGATACTATCACTCCTTCAGCTGGAAGTATATCCATACATTTATTAAAAAATCCTAAATATTGTCCTTTTGCTGCATCTAAAAAAATAAAATCAAACCCTTCATCTAATGTTGGAAGTATTTCTTCTGCTTCCCCATAAAGTATTTTTATTTTATCTTTATATTTCGTGTTATCAATATTTTTTTTAGCCAGTCCCACCATATCTAATCTTCTTTCAATAGTTGTAATCTTACAAATATCATCAGTAGATGAAGCCATTATTAAGGCAGAATATCCAATAGCTGTTCCAATTTCTAATATTTTTTTTGGTTTAGCTATCTTTAACAATACCTTTAATAATTGGGCTACCTCTTTCTCTACAATAGGAATATGAAAATCTTTTGCATATTCTTCTAATTTCCTTAAATATTCTTCACTTTCTGGCAATATACTTAGAATATACTTCTCAACATATTCTTCATTTATATAGTTCAATTAATCTTTACCCTCCTTAGCATAAATTAATACGTGGTAATACCACGTATTAATTCTTCTGTAAATAAAACATATCACTATTTTTTAGGTTTTGCTTTTTGATGTTCTTCATATGTTCTTGAAAAAGTATGCCCTCCTGTCCCATCCTCTTTTGTCCTAAA
>JAAZMG010000059.1 GCA_012798935.1 Tissierellia bacterium
GCATAGAGCTTGATAAAGATAAACTTTTATGGGGTTCTATAGCTCCTGATATATTGCCACAATATAAGTTTCGCAGACATTACCAAAAGGAAAGTTTAAATTATGTGGTAAATGAAATAGTTAAATTGATATTTATTAGTAGATATATAGAATTTAGTTCAAGAATAGATCCTATAGCCATTAGGGTATTAAGTAAAAAAATAGGAATTATTTCTCACTATTTAAGTGATTTTGTATGTCTTCCCCATGCCGAAAGATGGACTTTTACAAGTAGTATGCTTAAACATATAAATTATGAATCCAAATTAAATGATTATTCACCTCATCATGATTTCAAAAAGAATGTGATAACTGTAGATGATATAGATATTTTTCAAAATCGAATAATAAAACTTTGTCCTATGATTAAACAATATATTCAAGATGTAATTGAAGAATATTCAATTAAAACCGATTTTAAAAATGATTTAGACTTTGCCTTATCATTAAATTTAAAAATATCTTATTTTATTATTGATACTATTAATGCATATACGGAAGAGACTTATAAAGATTTTGCATTTCAATTTTAATCCTTCTTATCTTTTGATGGGAAGGATTTTTTATAATCTATAGAAAGGGGTATAATATAATAAATATGAAAAAAGACAGACTTTCTTTGTTTTTAATTATATTTTTAATACTTAGCATTGGACTAACTGGATGTAATTATGAAGTAGCTGAAGTAGCTCATATAGAAAAGGATTTTAAAGACAAATTAGTAGTTCATTTTATAGATGTAGGCCAAGGTGATAGTACTTTTATTCAATTTCCAAATGGAGAGTCATCCTTAATAGATGGTGGTACTAGAAAATCTGGAGACAAAGTGGTAAACTATTTAAAAGATTTAGATATAGGAAAAATCGATTATTTAATAGCAACTCATCCTCATGAAGACCACATAGGGGGTTTGCCTGAAGTAATAAGGAACTTTAATATTGGGAAAGTATATATGCCAGATAAGACAGCAAACACTGCTATATTCGAAGAACTTTTGAAAGAAATTAAAAATAAAGATTTAAAAATAACTTTAGCAGAAGGTGGAAATTCAATAATAGATGATGAAAAGTTTCAATTTACTATATTAGCTCCTAATAGAGATGATTATATTGAAACAAATGACTTTTCTATAGTGACTAAAATAGAATATATAGATGCTTCCTTTATTTTAACAGGAGATGCAGAGAAAAGTTCTGAATTGGATATGATAAATAAAAACTATAATTTAAAATCCAATGTAATTAAAATAGGTCACCATGGTGGAAGAACTTCATCTAGTCAGGAGTTTTTAAAAAAGGTAGATCCTGATTATTCCATAATAAGTGTTGGGGCGGACAATACCTATGGTCATCCCCATAAAGAAACTTTGGATAGGCTTAACAAGCTAGATTCTAATATAATCAGAACAGATGAATTAG
Source organism: Tissierellia bacterium (assembly GCA_012798935.1). Lineage (GTDB taxonomy): Bacteria > Bacillota > Clostridia > Tissierellales > Tepidimicrobiaceae > JAAZMG01. The sequence goes on from JAAZMG010000059.1 coordinate 1,458, forward strand.
GAGATATTGTTATTGTTTCTAATGGAAAGGAAACAACTATTTCTGAAAAGATTATTACTGAAACTGAAACTAAAGTTCAATATATTGGAAATAAAAACACAAAGGTATTTCACACAAAGGATTGTAACTCATTGCCTAAGGAAGAAAATCGAATTTTCTTTAACTCATTAGAAGAAGCTAAAGAGAATGGCTATAAGCCTCATAAAAACTGTATAAAGTAGGAGGGATTTTGTGGAGGGTATAGTTGATAGGTTTGAGGAAGATAAGGTTGTATTAGAGATAGAAGAGGGAACCTTAATCTTTGATAGGACATTATTTCCTGAAGGAATAAAAGAAGGAGATATGGTTAAATATATAGATAATAAATTTATTGTTAAAGAAAAAGAAACTGAAGAAAGAAAACAATATATAGATAATTTATTTAATTCATTAATTGATGATAAAAAATAATCTTTTAAAAAGTAATTGACAATATCTTTTAAATAGAATATAATTATAAATTAATAAATTGAATTTAAATGCAGTGAGGGGAAGAGTAGTCTATAAGGAAGTTACAGAGAGTTGGAGGAGGGTGGAAATCCAACACGGAATTATTGATGAAGAACAGCCCTGAGCATCTAACCAAAATCTGCATATCATGCAGAAAGTAGGCTTAGACGGTTATAGCCCGTTAGAAACTATACAGTATCGAATTAAATTTCCGTACTGGTTAGAGTTGAGCCCTTTGCTAATTAAGGTGGTAACGCGGAAGATTACCTTTCGTCCTTTAGGATGAAAGGTTTTTTTATTTTAAGGAGGTAGTAAGATGAAAAGACTAGATGTAAAAGAGACTCAAATAGCTATAAAAACTATAAAAGACTATTTTGAGAAGGAGTTAGCTGAAAAATTAAATTTAATTAGGGTGTCTGCGCCTTTATTTGTAAGACCTGAAACTGGATTAAATGATAATTTAAGTGGTGTAGAAAAACCTGTATCTTTTAATATGAGAAAATATGATCAGGAAATAGAAATAGTTCAATCATTGGCAAAGTGGAAAAGGATTGCGTTAAAATTGTATAATTTGAGAGTAGGAGAAGGTATTTATGCAGATATGGATGCTATAAGACCTGATGAAGTTTTAGATCATATTCATTCAATTTATGTTGACCAATGGGATTGGGAAAAAATCATATCAAAAGAAGATAGGGATGAAAAATATTTAAAAGAAGTGGTAGAAACTATATATGGGATTTTCAAGAATACAGAGAAAAAGGTAAATAGTATTTATCCCTTTCTAAAAGATAAATTACCTGAGAAAATTAAATTTATAACATCTCAGGAATTAGAAGACATGTATCCTAATAGTAGTCCAAAACATCGAGAACACTTAATTTGCAGAGAGCATAAAGCAGTTTTCTTGATGAAGATTGGTGGAAAGCTAAAATCCAATATGCCTCATGATGGAAGGTCTCCTGATTATGATGATTGGGAACTAAATGGGGATATACTGTTTTGGAATCCAGTTCTTAAAGAGGCATTAGAATTATCAAGTATGGGCATTAGAGTAGATCAGGAAAGCTTAAGAAGACAATTAAAAATTGCAGGAGAAGAGGATAGATTAAAATTACCTTATCATAGGATGTTAATGGAGGGTAAATTACCCCTTACCATTGGTGGAGGTATAGGACAGTCAAGGATATGTATGTATTTCTTAGAAAAGAAACATATTGGTGAAGTTCAGGCTTCTGTTTGGACTGAGGAAATAATAGAGGAATGTAAAATGGAGAATATACTTTTACTTTAATGTGGAAATAGTATAAAATAGATTTAAAAAGATAAAGGGGTATAAATATGCTCAATAGATATAGATTTCCATTCCTTTTATTGGGAATAGGCATAGGGATTATACTAACCAATACAATTTATATCTTTAATCCCTACATAGAGTATAGGGATTATTCAAAGGAAGAAATAATAGCAGAGGCTACAGATTTAGGAATGGTTTTTGTAAAGGATAATATAGATATTTCTTCAAAAGAAGAAAAAGAGCAAAAAGAAGAAATAAAGTTCATAATTGAATATGGGGATTCTTTAGAAAAGGTTTCAAAAGGACTTTATGAATCAGGAATAATAGATGATGCAGAAAAGTTTCATAAACTTACTAAAGATAAAGGGATGGATAAAAAGCTTAGGGTAGGTACCTATAAGCTTTCACCTAATCTTGACTATGAAACAATAATAAATATACTGACGAAATTTGTAGAATAACCGACTAGGGTTAAAATGGTACTAAAGTAGTAGTTATAAAAAATAGTAGTAGCATTGGATGAATTCCAGTGCTTTTTTCTTTTATTAAATTTAAAGATTTAGTTTTTACGTAAGTATTATCATAAATTGTTTACAATATATAAAATTATTGTAGTATAATATAATATACTGTCAAACAAAAAAATAATAGGTAGATGGTTTAATCCTCCATTTAATTGGAAACAATTGCTAAGAGGAGGGATGAAATTTGGTTTTAGCAAAGATTGATCTTTGGAAAATATATGAAGGTTTACAATATAATTTTTTATATAATAATGATATTAATTCAATACATATCCTCCTGAATTTATATGATCTGGAAAACAATATGACAAATATATGTCCTAAATATATAAGTACGAAAGCAATAAGGAAAAGGGTAAAAAGACTATTAATACATAGAAAAGATAGACAACTAATTTCTAATAATATTACTTTGTTAATCCATGAAGATATTGATAGATTAGAACTAACTTTATATTTAGAAGGGTATAAGAATGGCTATCATAATAATAAATGGGTAAATATTTTGGAAGATGAGACCATTAAACATTTTAAAATTGAACAAATATATGAAAAGAATTTCTTATTTCATTACAATACCTATTTTAAAGAAGTTGAAAGGATTAAAGAAGCTTTTATATTAGAAATAGAAGATAAAGAAAAGAAAACTAATTATTTACATGATTTTATAAATAGATATTGTGAAAAAGTGATTAAAAGAAAAATTTATAATTTAAATATGTATATCGACAAGCAATTGGCTATAGAATATAATTTTAATGAAATGAAGATAAAAGAGGAGGAGCCCCTTTTATCTACTAATGAATTAAATAAAATTTACAAAGTAGTGGTTAAAACTATAATAAAGAACACCATAAAGATATATATAGATGCTAGTTGGTTTGGAATTAACGATAAAGTTCTTAATAGATATTTATAAACTATTTAATCTAAAATGTTGGTATAAAATGTATATTTTATTTTCAAATGGGAAAAATATTCCTCTAGATAGTATTGGAGGGATATTTATGAAAAAACGAAATGGAATTTTAATATTTCTATTTTGTATAACTTTGTTTTTGGCCAGCTTTATATATGGTTATAAGATAATGGGACATAGAATCAACAAAAAACCTTTAATTACCGATAAAAATCAGGAAGAAGATATAGTTGAAAACTTAGACTTGGAAATATTAAGAGAAGATGAAAGGATTTCACCAAATACATTTATTGAAAAAACGATTCACTATAATACTTGTAATCATAATATTACAAAATTAAATAATGCAGATAATGAAATAATAAATATGACTGAAAAACAATATAGAGAATATATAAAAGAAAATTATCCTAATATAAAGATTATTTCTTTTTCTATTAGCGAGATAGTGTTACGAGAAGAAAGAGACCACCTATGTGAAAATCATTATATAATTGGTCAGTCAGATGGAAAAATTGCAATTTATGGTATTGATGAGAATGGAGAAAGATTTTTGAATAAGATTTTTAATGACTACTCTATATCCCTTCTAAAAAAAATTGATCAGGAAAAACTTACAAAAGGAATAGTAGTAGATAGTGAAGAGGAGTTATCAGATGTACTAGAAAATTTCATAAGCTAGGGAAAAACTAAGTTAGGATCCTAACTTAGTTTTTTAACTGAAAATATGTTAAAATAATATATGTAAATGTAGGGGGAATTTTTATGGTTATACTTGGAATCGATCCAGGATTGGCAATTGTAGGATATGGAGTTATAGAATGTAAGGGAAATAAATATAAGGCTTTAGATTATGGATGTATAATTACAGATTCCAAAAGTTTGTTTCCTGAAAGATTAAAGATAATTTATGATGAATTATCATCTATTATTGATAAATATAATCCA
>JAAZMG010000060.1 GCA_012798935.1 Tissierellia bacterium
ATTCCCTTAAACCTTTTTCCACTGCTGGGAAAAAGTTTTTAGGAACTGCTCCACCAAATACTTCTTCCTCAAATATAAAATCTTCTTCTTCATCATGTATAGGCTCAAATCTAATATGAACATCTCCATATTGTCCAGCTCCACCAGATTGTTTCTTATGCCTTCCTTGGACGCTAGCAGTACCCTTAATGGTTTCTCTATAAGCTACCTTTGGACTTGCTAAATTCACCTCTACCCCGAAGGCGTTTTTCAATTTGTCTACTATAACTGCTAATTGCATATTACCTTGCCCACCAATTAATAATTGTTTTGTTTCTGAATTTCTTTCAACGATAAAGGTTGGATCTTCTTCTGTTAATCTATTTAAAGAAGTACCAATCTTTTCTTCATCTCCTTTTGCCTTTGGTTCAACGGCTAAGAATAGTGTAGGTTGTGGGTATTCAATCCTATCATATAAAGTAGGGTTGGATTTATCACACAAACTATCTCCCGTTTCGGTTACTTGAAGTTTTGATGTGGCACCAATATCTCCTGCTACTATTTCTGATGTTTCTATTTGCTCCTTGCCCCTAAGTACAAAAAGACCACCTAGTTTTTCAGTTTTATCCTTGCTTACATTGTATAGTTCTCGATCTTTAGTCATCTTTCCTGATAGTACCTTAAATAATGAAAGTTTTCCAACGAATGGATCCACTATAGTCTTAAATACTATAGCTGAGAATGGTTCATTTACATCTACTTTTCTTTCAACCTTATCTTCTCCTTTATATCCAATATTTACTCCTACTTCCGTTGGATTTGGCATATAATTATTAGCTATATCTAATAAGAAATCTATACCCATAGCTTTTTCTGCTGAACCTACAATAACTGGTATTAAATCTCCATTAGCAATGGCTAATTTCAATCCCTTTCTAATTTCTTCTATAGTAAATTCTTCGCCTTCAAAATACTTTTCCATTAACTCTTCATCTGTTTCTGCAACTTTTTCCATTAACATTTCATTTATGGAATCAATTTCTCCTTTAAGTTCTGCAGGCACATCTATTTTTTTAGCTTCTTTTCCATTATATTCAAAGGCTACTTCATCAATTACACTGACTAATCCTTTAAAGTCTTCTCCTTCTCCTATTGGTAATGCAAAAGGTACTACTTTATCTCCAAAATAGCTTTTAATATTATCTAAAACTTTTTCAAAGTTAACATTTTCTTTATCCATCTTATTTAAAAATATAATTTTTGGAATGTTTTGTCCCTCAGTGTATTTCCCTGCCTTTTCTGTTCCTACTTCTACTCCTGAGGAAGCATCTACTAATAATATAGCTCCTTCACTTGCCCTTAAGGCGCCATACATTTCTCCTGCAAAATCAAAATATCCAGGAGCATCCAAAAAATTAAATTTAATATTATCCCATTCTGCTGGAATTACGGCTGTTCCAATTGAAACTTTCCTTGCTATTTCTTCTTTGTCAAAGTCCGATGCCGTATTACCGTCTTCTATTCTACCTTGTCTTTTAGTTACTCCTGTAATAAATAATATAGCTTCCGTTAAAGTTGTTTTTCCGCTGCCACTGTGTCCTACTAAAGCTAGATTTCTAATTTTATCTGTTTGATATACTTTCATTAATACCTTTCCCCCTTAACCAGCATTTTTGTTGTTTATATTCAAAGGTTTGAATTTTTAAAACCTTTTAAATCTTAATATACAAAAATTTATTACAACTATCCTTTTAAATTATATCATGAAACTACTATTTATCATAGTGTTTTTTATTGTCCATATAATTATACATGCTTAAAAATAAAAAACAGGGCTTTTAATTTTAGAAGCCCTGTTTTTTATATTATTCAACCTTTCCTAATTTTATTCCTGTCATATGATCATTTAAATCTTGCTTTTCAAAAGAATCATCAGATACTCTTTCAATAGATATTGCCAAAGTTTCTTCTTTTATAAAATCTTCAAATATCTCTACAGCTTCTTTTATTTCGTCATCTCCATCATAATAAATTTTTATATTGTCAAGAACTTCGTACCCATTATTCTTCCTCATTTGTTGCACTTTGGATATAAATTCTCTTGCATATCCTTCATTGATTAAATCCTTGGTCAAGGTAGTATCTAGTATTACAAATAAATTGCTTTCCATTGCCACATCAAAACCTTCTTTTGAAGATATGGTGACCATTACATAATCTTTTGTAATATCTATATCTTCGCCATCAAGGTTTAATTCTAATGTTTCTCCTGATTCTAGTTTTTCTACTGCTTCATGAGCATTCATTTCTTTTAAAGCTTTTCCAAAAGCCTTAACCTTTGGTCCTAAAACAGGTCCTGCTACTTTAAAATTTGGTTTTAGTGAAAAATTCATAAACTGACTTAAATCTTTCTCAAATACCACTTCTTTTACATTTAATTCTTCTTTAATAAGTGGAACTAAATCCTCAATCTTTTCTTCATATTTACCGTCTATCAATACTTCTTTTATTGGTTGACGTACCTTTATCCTTGCTGATTCTCTAGAAGCTCTACCTAAGCCTACTAAATCCCTTACCAAATCCATTTTTTCCTCTAACTGTAAATCTATTAATTCTTCATTTGTTTTAGGATAATAATCTAAATGTACAGATTCATTATCAGTTAAGTTTCTATAAAGTTCTTCTGCAGTAAAAGGAACAAAAGGTGCTATGATTTTACTTAAACCTACTAGTATTTCATAAGTAGTATTATATACAGCTTTTTTATCATCATCTAATTCTGTTGACCAAAAACGTCTCCTAGAACGTCTAATATACCAATTAGATAGATCTTCTATAACAAATTCTTGAATAGATCTTACCACCTTGGTCAATTCAAATATATCCATATCTTCCCTTACTTGTTTTAACAAACTATTATATTTTGAAAGAATCCATTTATCTATATCTTCTCTATCCTTATATTCAATAAAGAATTCTCCTGGATCTACATCATCTGTATTTGCATATAGAGAGAAGAAATTATAAACATTCCTTATACTTCTAAAGAATTTACTCTCTATCTCTCGTAATCCATCTTCATCAAATTTTGTTGGAGTCCATGGTGGGGATACATATATTAGGTACCATCTTAGTACATCCGCGCCATATTCATCAAAAAGTCCAAATGGGTCCACTGTATTGCCTTGGGATTTAGACATTTTCTTTCCATCTTTATCTAAAACTAAATCATTTACCAATACATTTTTATAGGGAGATCTTCCAGCTACAAAAGTAGATATAGCCAGTAATGAATAGAACCATCCTCTTGTTTGATCTATTCCCTCACAGATAAAGTCAGCTGGAAAAAGTTTGTCAAAGTTTTCTTTGTTTTCAAAAGGATAATGATGTTGGGCAAAAGGCATGGCCCCACTATCAAACCATACATCTACTACATCCTTTTCTCTATTCATAACCCCATTACATTTTTCACATCTAAAATGAACATCATCTACATAAGGCCTGTGTAATTCAATGGATTCATCAATATCCTCTATAGCTTTTTCTACTAATTCGCTTCTGGAGCCTACGCTTGTAGTATGATTACAATCCTCACATCTCCAAACAGGAAATGGTGTTCCCCAGTATCTACTTCTTGATATAGCCCAGTCGTTTAAATTATCTAGCCAATTACCAAATCTTTTTTCTCCTACAAATTCTGGGTACCAATTTACACTGTTATTGTTTTTGATCAATTGGTCTTTTAACTTAGTTATCTCTATATACCAGCTAGGTTTTGCATAGTATATTAATGGAGTATGGCATCTCCAACAATGAGGATAATTATGTTCCATCCTTTGCTTTCTATAAAGCTTACCATTCTCCCTTAGCCAGTCTATTATATCCAAATCTGCATCCATTACAAATTTGCCTTTCCATATGGTATCGGTAAACTTACCTTCATCATCTACTGGATTTACTACAGGTAGGTCATATTTCATCCCTGTATTATAGTCATCCTCTCC
>JAAZMG010000061.1 GCA_012798935.1 Tissierellia bacterium
ATCATCCTCTATAAAGATTTCACTAATCATATCGACAGATTTTTGCTTTTTCTTAAGTGAAAGATAATATTTTCATATATTCTGCCGATAGTATATAATAGAAAGATAAGGGGGAGTGAGTTTATGGCAAGGATCCAAAAGATTGGCATGAATAATATATCTAATGTTAGCAATATAAAAACTGACCACAAAAAGAAAGTTCATGAAAGCTTTAAACAAAAATTAAATGAAATTGAACAGGAGCATATTAGAGATCAACTTAAAATATTATATAATGAAATTGAAAATCAATCAGGAAAACTTCAAGACAAATTATTTATTGAAGATTTAGTCCAATATAAAAAATTGGTAAAGGAATTTTTAGATATTACTGTAAACAACTCCCATGTATTTTATAAAGAAAATTCTTTGGATAGAAGAGGCCGTCATAGGGTATATTCATTAGTAAAGAAGGTAGATAATGAACTAGATGAATTGACTAAAGACTTTTTAAATATAGAAAATAATAGAATAAAAATACTAAATAGATTGGATGATATTAAAGGACTACTTTTAGACATTCTTACATAATTTAAAAATATAGGAGGGATCATCATGGAAGATCTTTTAAAGAAGGTATTCTTTGCAGGTGTAGGTACCATGGCTTTAACCTATGAAAAAGCCAATGATTTAGTAAAGGATTTAGTGGAAAAAGGAAAGATAACTGTAGAACAAGGAAAACAGTTAAATGAAGAACTTAAAAGAGTTGCCTGCGATAAATCTAATGCTCAAAATATTACAGAAACTGAATCCAATATAAAAAATTATTTAGATAGCCTTAATCTGGCCACAAAAGCAGATATAGAAAACCTAAGCAAAAGAATTGATGAATTGGAAAAAAATAATTGATATGGGGGGATCTAAAACACCTTGATTCTACAAGGTGTTTTTCTAACTATGGATAACAATTATACGAAAAAGAGGTTGAGGGAAATTGTATCCGTGTCTATAAAACATGGATTTAAAAACGGCATAGGAGATCCAAAAGAATTAAGGTTGGTACTAGAAGAGCTAGGGCCTACCTTTGTTAAAATTGGACAAATACTCTCCACTAGACCGGATATACTTCCATTAGAATATATTGATGAATTTCAAAAACTGCAGGACGATGTAAGTCCTGGAGATTTTCATGTTATGAAGAAGGTAGTTGAAAGAGAATTAAATGGTTCTATTGAAGATATTTTTGCTAGCTTCAAAGAAGAGCCTATTGCTTCTGCCTCTTTAGCAGAGGTATACCTAGCTAAGCTTAATACGGGAGAAAAAGTTGTTGTAAAGGTTCAAAGACCTTTTGTAAGAGAAAAGATGCTATCGGATATTCAAATATTAAAAAAACTTGCTCCTTTCATTAACTTTACTGCTACAGGAGAAGTTGTAGATATGAAGGAAGTAATAGAAGAATTAAGTTCTGCTGCCAAAAAAGAACTAGATTTTATGGAAGAGATGGAAAATATAATTAAATTCTCAGAAAACAATAAATATGTAAAGTTTATAACAAGTCCTAAAGTCTACAAGGAATACTGTACGGATAAGGTCCTTGTAATGGAATATATATCTGGAATTAAAATTGATAATATTCATCAATTGATAAAAGAAGGTTATGACCTCCACGATATAGCTACAAAACTTACCTATAACTATTTTAAGCAGGTATTTGAAGATGGTTTTTTCCATGCAGATCCTCATCCTGGAAACATACTTATTCATGACAATACCATAGGATATATTGATTTTGGATTGATGGGAAATTTGGATTTAAGTTTAAGAAAAAAATTGAACCAAATTTTAGAAGGGGCTGCTACAAAGGATATAAGTTTAATGACTAAATCCATTCTTAAAATTGGTATAAAAAGGGGTCCCATAGATGCAAATAGATTATATAGCGATATTGAAATTATGTATAATACTTACATAGATGAATCCATCCACGATTATGATCTTCCTCAGATTTTAGAGGAAGTAATGGTTGTGTGTAAAGAGAACAGTATAAATATGCCCCATAGTATAACACTGCTTATTAAAGGAATGATGACTCTCCAAGGGGTATTAGCTAAAATTGATAAAGATTTAACCATAATAGATGTAGCTATGCCCTATTTTAAAGAACAAATTGTAAAAAATAGGTTCAAAAATATAGACTTAGCTGAAATAGGTGGATTTTTATATTCTTCAATTAAATCTACATTAGAATTATCTACTAAAGCTTTGGAACTTATTAATACAAGCCTAGATGGAAGACTTAAATTAAATCTTGAGTTAAAAAATATGGATGAAAATTTTAACGAAATAAATAAAATGGTAAATAGGCTTATATTTGCTATTATTGTAGCTGGACTTTTAGTAAGTTCTTCTTTAGTTATAAATGCAAATGTAGGATCAAAAGTATATGGAATTTCTGCCATTGGTATTTTAGGATATTTAGGAGCAGGTATAGCTGGGTTGTTGTTGCTTGTATCAATATTTAGGTCGGGAAAATTATGATATAAACAATAACTTTCTTTTTTGGTGCCTGGCACCGTAAAAGAAAGTTATTTGTAATAATGGCTAAACTTCAATTTTCAATTCATCTCTATATACCTTAACTATTACAGTATCCTTATCCTTTAAATCTCCTTTTATAATCAACTTGCCCATTTCTGTTTCTAAATGCTTTTGTAGAAA
>JAAZMG010000062.1 GCA_012798935.1 Tissierellia bacterium
AACTTTATAATTCTAGCTTGTAAATCAAAAGTATAAATGATAAACTAATTATAATATGCATAGAAAGTAGGATAACAAAGGGTGAAGGTCTTGACAAAAGGTGATAAATATTTGATGGTTTTTATAGTGATTATTAGCCTAATATCATTAATCTATGTAAAAAATTCAGCTTTTAATTATAAGGAAAAGTATATAAGTATCCAAATAGATGGAGAAGAGATAAAAAAAATAATATTCGACAAAAAACTAGTTGGAAAAACTATTCCCATAAAAACAGAATATGGATACAATTTAATTGAAATTGGAGATGGAAGGGTTAGGGTAATAGAAGCTGATTGTCCTGACAAGCTGGATGTAAAGCAAGGATATATATCAAAAACTGGTGAAGTTATCGTTTGTTTACCAAATAGATTAGTCATTGAAATAAAAGGTGTTAGTGATGAAAGGGACATAGATTATATAAGTCACTAAAGGGTGGAAAATATTATGAAAGGTTCAAAAAAACTAATTTTTTTATCATTATTGGTTTCTATAGGTTTAGCCTTAAGCGTTGTAGAATCCATGATGCCTGTGCCCTTTATAGCACCAGGAGCCAAATTAGGCTTATCTAATATAGTAATATTAATAACTTTGGTGTTGTTTGGTTTGAAAGAGGCATTGACTGTAGGAATTCTTAAAAGTTTTGTATTTACTTTAGTTACAGGAAGTATTTCGAGCCTTTTTTACAGTCTATCTGGTTCAATTTTAAGTTGCATATTAATGTATATAGTATATAAAAACTTTTCAGAAATATTTAGTTTAATCGGGGTTAGTATATTTGGAGCAGTAGCCCATAATTTTGCCCAAGTATTTGTGGCAAGTTTAATAATGAAAAACTTTAAGATATTTTCTTATTTTCCTATATTATTATTAACAGGCCTTTTTACTGGATATTTTGTGGGATTGGCTTCCATTTTCATAAAAAAGAATTTGAATAAATCTTTTAACAATATATTTTTTTCAAAAAGCTAAGGTGATTTTATGAATAAAATAATACTTGCATCCTCTTCCCCAAGGAGAAAGGAGTTATTATTAAAATATAATTTAAAGCCTATTATAGTAAAATCTTCTATTAAAGAGAAAATTTCTCCTAATGAAACAACTGAACAAATTGCCATGGCATTAGCTTTTGAAAAGGCAAATCAAGTAGGGATGAAATATAATCAAGGAGAAATTGTAATAGGTGCTGATACAATAGTAGCTTATGAAGGCAAAGTTTTAGGAAAGCCAAAGGGCGAAGAAGATGCAAAATACATGCTTAAATCTTTAAGTGGCAGAGAACATGAGGTAATAACAGGTATTAGCATTATAAAATCTAATTCCAACCTTAGAATCATCGACTATGAAAGGACCATTGTAAAGTTTAGAAAGCTTACTGATAGAAAGATAGAAAATTATATTAAAACAAAGGAATATATAGATAAGGCAGGGGCATATGGAATACAAGGTGTGGGAGGAATATTAGTAGAGAGAATTAGCGGGTGTTACTTTAATGTAGTAGGTTTACCTTTATATAAATTAGACATTTTACTGGAAAAATATTTTGACATAAGTTTACTATAATAAATTTATGGGTGAGTAATTATGAAAAAAAATGTTAATGAAAATAAGGGCTACACCATAAAGGATCTTCCATTAAATGAAAGGCCAAGGGAAAAATTAAGCAAATATGGGGTGAATTCTCTATCCAACGCAGAATTAATAGCCGTAATAATTAGAACAGGGCAAAGGGAGGATACGGCAATAGATTTAGCAAATAGAATCTTAAGTATAGATAGTAGCGGAATTGGCTTTTTATCCCATGCCACTATGGAAGAACTAAAAAAAATAAAAGGCATTGGAAATTGTAAAGCAGCCCAATTGTTGGCGGCTATAGAATTAGGTAAAAGAATATCTAGTCAAGGGGTAGAGGATAAATTAAAAATAAACTCACCTTCAGTGATTGTTGAATTATTAATGGAAGAGATGAGATATTTAAAAAAAGAACATTTTAAAATTGCAATTCTTGATACTAAAAATCAAATAATAAGTATTGAAAATATATCTATTGGCAATTTAAACGCGTCTATAGTTCATCCAAGGGAAGTTTTTAATATTGCAATTAAAAGAAGCGCAAATTCTATTATTTTAATACACAATCACCCTAGTGGAGATCCAACACCAAGCACAGAAGATATAAATATTACGCATAGGCTTATTGAGGCTGGGAATATAATTGGAATTAAAGTTTTAGATCACATTATAATTGGCGATAATAAGCATATAAGCTTTAAGCAAAGAAATATTATCTAGGTTATAAAAAGGAAGGAGCAAAACATATGGGAATATTTAGTGCATTTACAAAAGATATGGGCATTGATCTAGGAACAGCTAATACATTAGTGTATATTAAGGGTAAGGATATTGTAATAAGGGAACCATCAGTAGTAGCAATTCAAACTAATACAAAACAGGTATTAGCTGTTGGTGAAGAAGCTAAGAAAATGATAGGCAGAACTCCTGGAAATATTGTAGCTATTAGGCCCTTAAGGGATGGAGTTATAGCCGATTTTGATATAACACAAAACATGCTTAAATACTTTATAAGACGTGCTACTCAAAGGAGAAGTTTATTTCAACCAAGGGTTGTAGTATGTGTTCCTAGTGGAGTAACTGAAGTTGAAAAAAGGGCTGTGGAAGAAGCTGCTATTCATGCTGGAGCAAGAGATGCATATCTTATAGAAGAACCTATGGCTGCTGCTATTGGTGCAGGTCTTCCTGTTCAAGAAGCAACTGGTAGTTTAATAGTGGATGTTGGAGGAGGTACTACAGAAGTTGCGGTTATTTCCTTAGGTGGAATTGTTACCAGTAAATCCATTAGGATAGGTGGAGATGAATTAGATGAATCTATTGTAAACTATATTAAGAAACAATATAGTTTAATGATTGGTGAGAGAACTGCAGAGGATGTAAAAATTACTATTGGTTCCGCTAATATTAATAATAAAGAGACTAAGATGAATATAAGGGGAAGAGATTTAATTAGTGGTTTACCAAAGACTATTGAAATAACTTCAAAAGAGATATATGAGGCTATGAAAGAACCTATTTATAATATTCTAGAGGCTATTAAATCCACCCTGGAAAAAACCCCCCCTGAATTAGCAGCAGATGTTATGGAGCAAGGTATAATGTTAACTGGTGGAGGAGCGCTTCTTAACGGTATAGATCTATTAATAAAGAAGGAAACGGGTATGCCGGTCCATATAGCTGAAAACCCATTGGATTGCGTTGCAATTGGTACTGGGGAAGCTTTGGAGAGTATAGAAGTTTTGAAGAAGACATTGACTAATAATAAAAGAATAAATTAAGTGGTGATATTATGTTTTTTTTGAAAAAATATAAAAATAGAATGGTAGTAACCGCAGTTGCTATCATTCTAATTGTTATTATTGGTGTAACCAGTAGCGAGAGGTTGTCTTTATCAAAACCAGAGAAGTTTATTGGAAATATCTTGGCACCTATAGAGAAATTTTTTTATAACTTAGGTAAAAAGTCTTCGGATTTTTTTGGGTCCATTAAAAATATTGGAACTATGAAAGAGGAAAATGAAAGATTAAAAATAAAAGTCATTGAATTGGAAGAAAAAAACAGAATTTACGAAGATATAGTCGGTAAATCTGAATATTTAAAAGATGAAGCAGAGTTGATGAAAAACACTAATTATTCACTAATACCAGCTCAAGTTATTGGCAAAGAACCTGGAAATTGGTTTGATAGATTTATTATAGACAAAGGCTCAAAAGATGGTGTAAAAAAAGGTGATACTGTAATTCAAGCTACAGAAACTGAAGATAATATAATTCAAGAAGGAATAGTAGGAAGAGTTGTTGAAGTAGGAGATAATTGTTCGAAAATAATTTCTATTATTGATGAAAATAGTAAAGTTTCTTTTAAAGTAATTAGAACACAAGATGGAGGGGTAATATCTGGAAATGTAGATGATAAACTAAATGGTAAACTAAATGGTTATCTATTTGACGCTAAAGCTGATATAATGAAGGGAGACAAGCTTTTCACTTCCGGTTTAGGTGGAATATTTGTTAAGGATTTATATATAGGTGAAATTACAGATGTAATAAAAAAAGATGAAAAGCTTATGAAAAATATTGATATAGAACCAGCAGTTGATTTTAAAAAGTTATATAGGGTATTTATAATATCCAATTAAACGATAGAGGGATTAATTTGAACATACTTGCTATATTTTTAATTATAGTTATTAACTTCATATTACAAAGTACTATACTGTCTTATTTTAGGATATTTGGCATATTGCCAAATACAAGTCTTATTATTATAGTGGTAATAGCATTACTAAAAGGTAGAAAGACTGGCAGTATTATTGGATTGATAATGGGTCTATTACAGGACATTGTTTTTAGTCCTGTAATTGGGGTAAACGCATTTATATATTTTTTTATTGGATATTTTATTGGCATGGCTGAGAACAAACTATCAAAAGACAATGCATTAATACCATTTGTTATTACATTAGGATCTACTATAGGCTATCATTTGTTTTATTATTTATTTATGTTTTTTTTAGGGCACAATTTAAATTTTTCTGTTTTTTTTAAGAAAATAGTAATATTTGAAACAGTCTATAATAGTTTATTATCTATCCTATTTTATAAATGGTTTTCTAAGATATTTATAATCCCATCCATAAGATTTAGAAGAAAATAGGGGGAGATTATTTGAAATTATTAGAAAAACTAAAAAATAGATATAATATATTGATTATCATATTAGCTGCAATGATGTTAACACTTTCTTTTAAATTAGCTACCTTGACAATAGTAGACGGAGATTATTATAGAGACATCTCAGATAATAAAAGACTTAAGGAAATATATATGACTGCCCCTAGAGGTGAAATTAGGGATAGATATGGAAGATTGTTAGCGGGGAATAAGCCTAGTTTTACTGTGCAAATTTTAAAAGATGAGCTAAATATTAAGGACAGGGATAAAAAGAACAATACCTTATTGACATTAGCTAGGTTATTGGAAGAAGATGGAGTTATTTATGTAGATGATTTTCCTATAGAATTTAATATATTTGAATTTAGTAGTGAAGAAATATACACCATAGAAAAGATGACACCAGTAGATAAGGTTATTGATATTATAATTTCAAACAATCTATTACCACAAATATTAGATACTTATTATATACATCCAGATTATGAGGATCACTATCAATTTATAACTATGAATAAAGCTATAAATGCACTAGAAAGCAAGGGCATAGAAATCCCCATAAAAGCTAAGCTAGAGGCGGGAGGATTGGAAATTAGCTTTGATGAAAATAAAGATATTGATTTATGGAAAAAAAATTTAGATATTAATCAAGAAGCTACACCTAAAGAAGCTATAATTAAGTTGATAAATAATGATAAAAATATTATAAGAAAAATAATAGATCATCCTATATCTAGGGGATTGGTATACAATATCTTAACAGAAAGGAACTTGAATAGCAATTTAATATTAAAAGAGTATTCACTAACCTATGATGAAGAGTATCTACAACAAAAAAGGGATCTTATGAAAAATTTTCAGCACATCTCTTTTGAAACCAAAGCAAAGGATGATTTTATAAATATTGTTACAGAGACTTCATTAAATGATTTATTAGAAAAAGTAGTAGAAGTTGAAGATTCTAAAGGAAATACTAATATTATTGTTCCTGGAAAGATATTGATGGATAAAATAGAAGAAAAAGGTTTAGAGTCACCAGTTACAATAGATGTTAATGAGGAGAGTAAAACAGTTTTATATACCAATAAGGATAAGAAGTTGACTGGTGGGGAAAATCCAGTAGATACTTTAATCAATTTTGCTAAAGATAAAAATCTGTTAAAGGATTTTATTACAGATGACCATATTAAAGGAGTAGCTCAGGAAGTTATACTAAAGAATGGTATAAATCCTAAAATATCCATTTCAAAATGGGAATATGTGTCGTTAGTAAATAAAAACGATTGGTTTGAAAAATTTAATATTCCAAAAGGTAAAGATGGGAAAGAAATTTTTTCTTATTTAAAAAAACATTTTGAAATCGATAATAGTTTGAGTAAATATGAAACTAGAAATATAATGTCCCTATATGACCAATTAGATAAACAAGGACATAGAGCTTACCAACCTATTAATATTGCTTATGGTATTAAAGACTCCACTGTTGCAAAAATTGAGGAAGGCTTAATGGAAATGTCTGGTATACAGGTATCTATAGAACCAGTAAGATATTATCCGCAGGGAGAGACGGCAGCTCATTTACTAGGATACTTAGGTAAAATATCTCAGCCATCTGAAATTGAAAAGTATGTGAAGGAAAACAATTATTCACCTAATGATATAATAGGTAAAACTGGTATTGAAGAAAAATTTGAATCAGAACTTAAGGGAGAAAGTGGAATCAAGAGAGTGGAAGTAGATGTTTTAGGGAATACCACTAATGTTATAGATGAGGAAAAACCTGTTCCAGGAAATAACATATACTTAACAATGGATTTAAAACTCCAAAAAGTAGCAGAGGATTCATTGAAAGAGACCTTAGAGCAAATACAAAAAGGTGGAACCTTTGAAAGCAAATGGGGTAATTATAAATTTGGGACAAATAGAAAAAAGGGAAGGCCTTATGTAAATGCAACATCAGGTTCAGTAGTAGCCATAGATGTAAAAACAGGGGAGTTATTAACTTTAGCTAACTATCCAGCTTATGACCCAAATCTGTTTTCCACAGGAATATCTAATACAGATTGGATATCTTTATTCCCTGAAAATGAAGAAGATTTATTAGCACCAAGGCCCTTATATAATATTGCCATACAAACGGCGGTACAACCGGGTTCTACATTTAAAATGGTAACGGCTCTTGCAGCTTTAGAAAATGGACTAAGCCCAAATAAGACTATACGGGATATGGGATATGTGGATATAGGTAGTAAAAGGTTTGGTTGTTGGATCTGGAACTCCCATAGAGGTACCCATGGGCCAATGAATGTATATAATGCTCTTAGAGATTCTTGCAACTACTATTTTTATTCCCTAGCCCTAGGTAGAAACCAAAGAACCGGTGAGTCTTTAGGTATGAGAGTAGATATAGAAGATATAATGAATATTTCTAAACAGTTAGGGCTTAATGATAAGACTGGTATAGAAATAGATATTCCCAATGAGGTATCTGGTGGGGTACCGAATCCTCAAAGTAAAATAATGGTAACTAAAACTTTATTAAAGAGATATTTAAACAATAATATTAGATCTTATATTAAAGAGGATATAGAAATTAAAGATGAGGAAATAAATAATATAATTGAAGAAATAATTACATGGCTTGAAGAAGAAGAGTCTTTATCTAGAGGCGAGGTAATTAGAAGATTAGATGAAATGGGTATTGATCCAGAAAAGCGTCTCAAAGGGGAAAGAGAAGGTTTAGCAGATAAGATTAAATATACCTATTTAAATCATGCAGGATGGAATATTACGGATACATTAAACGTAACAATTGGACAAGGTCAAAATGCCTATACACCAATCCAAATGGCCAATTTTATTGCAACTCTTTCCAATGGAGGATATAGACATAAAGTTACAGCTATAGACAATATTAAAAACTTTGATAATTCTAAAACTCTTATGGAATCAGAGGTTAAACCTGAGAGAATTGAATTAAATAATTATGAAAACTTAGAACATGTAAAATTAGGTATGAAAAAAGTGTCTACAGAAGGTACGGCAAGAAGCTTATTTAAAAATTTTCCAGTAACTGTAGCATCTAAAACGGGCACCGCTCAAAAGAGTGGTCTAAATCCAGCTACAGGGGAAACTTATGATGATTATGCTTGGTTTGTAGCCTTTGCACCTTACGAGGACCCAGAGATAGCTGTTGCAGTAGTTTTATTTCAAGGTGGAAGTGGAGGATATGCAGGTCCAATAGCAAGGGAGGTCATAGCAGAATATCTTGGATTCAATAATACTGATGAAAAGGAAATATTGCCTTTTGAAATTGAGTTGGCAAGGTGAGAGGCCTTCCAATTCAATTTTTTTAAAATAAGAAGGATTATATAAATATTTGAAGAATATATACAATGGAAGGTTATGGAGGTAGTGCCAGTGAAAGAAGGATTAGTAAGCTTTAGAGGAATTAAAGAAGGAATATATATATATATAAAAAAAGGAGAATTTCAGGATATAAAAAGAGAGCTAGAACAAAAACTAGAGGAATCTATTGACTTCTTTGAGGGAGCCAATATTTTAGGAATAAAGGCAGAAAACTTATTAGAGGATGAAATCAAGGAGTTGCTTAAAATTATGAAAGACAAATATAGATTACATATATCCGAAGATGGGCTGCCTCAGTCTTTAGAAGAACCAGAGTTTTATACGGGTATAGATGAGGGTATGACAAAGTTTATCAATTCTACTATAAGATCAGGACAAATTATAGAGTATGATGGAAATATTATTATTATAGGAGATGTAAATCCTGGGGCCCTAATTAAGGCAAGGGGCAATATTATAATTCTTGGAACTTTAAGGGGAGTTGCCCATGCGGGAATAGATGGGAATGATCAGGCAATAGTAGCTGCTTATAATCTACAACCAACTCAACTTAGAATTGCTAATATTATTGGTAGAAGACCAGATGGGGAAATAATTGCTTCTGGATTACCAGAAGTGGCTAAAGTCTATGATGGAGAGGTTTTTATAGAACCATATTTACCGAGAAAATAATGAAGAGGAGGAAGAAAACATGGGAAAAGCAATTGTAATAACATCAGGGAAAGGTGGGGTAGGAAAGACCACTACAACTGCAAATATAGGAACTGGACTAGCCATACTAGGCAACAAGGTTGTAGTAGTAGATACGGATATAGGTCTTAGAAATCTGGATGTAGTAATGGGATTGGAAAATAGAATAGTATATGATATAGTCGATGTTGTTGAAAAAACATGTAGATTAAGACAAGGACTTATAAGGGATAAACGGTATGATGGGCTATTTTTACTACCTGCAGCACAGACAAAGGATAAAACCTCTATAAATCCTGAACAAATGCTAGAGCTTATAAATGATTTAAAAGCAGAGTTTGACTATATTATTATAGATTCACCAGCAGGAATTGAACAAGGATTTCAAAATTCAATTGCTGGCGCTGATGAGGCTTATATAGTAACTACACCTGAAATTTCAGCTGTAAGAGATGCAGATAGGGTAATTGGATTACTAGAGGCTAAAGGGTTAAATAATCCTAAACTTATTATAAATAGGATTAGACATGATATGGTTAAAAGAGGAGATATGATGAATGTAGAAGATATAATAGATATATTGGCAGTAGATTTAATAGGAGTTATACCAGATGATGAGGCTATTGTTATTTCTACCAATAAAGGTGAACCTGTAGTAGTTGAGGATGAGCCTTTATCAGCAAAAGCATTTAAAAATATCTGTAAAAGGATTGTTGGAGAGGAAGTAGAGTTACTTAATTTAGAAGATAATGAGGGAAAATTTAGTAAGCTGATTAAATTATTGTTTAGTAAGTAAAGGGGGAATAGCCTTGGATTTATTCAAATTTTTTGGTAAAAGCAATAAAAGTAGCAAGAATGTAGCTAAGGAAAGATTAAAATTGGTTTTAGTTCATGATAGATCCGATTTATCACCAAAGTTTTTAGAAATGGTTGAAGGGGACATAATTAGGGTTATCAAAGAATATGCAGAAATAGATGAAAAAGGTCTAGATATTAAACTTACAAGGATGAAGAGAGAAACGGATAATATGCCAATGTCAGCCTTAGTAGCTAATATACCAATAATAAAGATAAAGGATAATAAGAAATATTGACAGATAACAGCTATTACATTTATCTCATGGATTATATATAATATAGAAGGATTTTTAGAACTATACCTAACCATTTTGAATTTCGGGGGGATACAAGTGGTAAAGAGGTTAAAATTAATAGTATTAGCTCTAGTACTAATTGTTACAGGTTGTGGAAATAAAGGGAAGCCTGATGAATCAGCAATAGTTAAGTTAAAAGATGGTAACTATCTAGCAAAGATGGCAGTTGGGGATTATGGCAGCTATCCTATGGCTAAGATGAGGGTAGAAGATGGAGAAATTGTATCATTTAATTATATGGAAATTCTAGTGAATACAGGAGAAGAAAAGAACCAGAACAACTTTAACTACCCAGAGGGACTAAATACAATTAAAAATCTTAATGAACAATTTAACGAAAAAAAGAATTTAGAAGAAGTAGATTTTGATGCGGTTTCAGGAGCTACCTACACTAAAGAAAGCTTTAAAGAGTTAGCAGAGGAGCTATTAATTAAAGCATCAAAAGGTGAAATCTACAAATCCATTTATAATGATGGAGAATACAAAGCTAAAGCTGAAGAAGAAAATCATGGTTGGCTACCAGAGGTAATAATAATAGTTAGAGATGGGCAAATTGTTGGTATAGACTATTTTGAATTGGCTATAGAGGATATGGAGAGCAACAAGGTGGTATTTGATGAAGATAAAAAGCCTATAATAAAAGACGATGGAAAACCCAAGACTGAATCAGTACAGGTCAAAAAAGGGGATAGAAAGTCAGTTGAAAACTATGCAAATTTAGATTTTTTCGATGTAGTCAAAGGAGTTCAAAAACTAATAATTGATAATAATGGTACTGAAAATCTAAATTTAGATGGAGTTACAGGGGCAACAAAGACAAGGACTGATATGCTCCAGTTAGTAGACAAAGCTTTAGAAAGTGCAAAATAAGGATTCAACCCTAACATTTTGTTAGGGTTGTTTAGAGAGGGAAATTGATATGAGGTTAAGAAAGTTATTAGAACTTGTTTTGATATTTGTTATGACATTATCAATTTTTACAGGCTGTGTAGGGAATAAACAAAAAGAACCAATTTCTAGGACAGAATTCTTAATGGATACAGTAATAATGTTAAAAATATACGATAAACCGGAGGAAAAAATATTAGATGAAGCTGTTAATAGATTAATAGAAATTGAAAATAGAATGAGTGTAGATATTGATACCAGCGATGTAAGCCTAATAAATAAAAATGCTGGTATAAAGCCTGTAAAAGTAAATGATGATGTATATTATGTAATAGATAAAGCAAAACATTTTGCTGAAATAAGTAATGGAGCCTATGAGCCAACAATTGGGCCATTGGTGGAACTGTGGAATATAACAGGTACAGATAGAGAAAGAGAAAAGGCTTCTATACCAACAGAAGAACAAATTAAAGAAAAAATGGCTTTGGTGGACTATAATGATTTAGAGCTAATGGAGGATAATTTTGTCTATTTAAATAGAAAAGGTATGAAACTAGATTTAGGAGGAATTGCAAAAGGTTATGCTGCTGATGAAATGAAAAGAATATTTAAAGAACATGGAGTAGGTAGTGCTATAATCGATTTAGGGGGCAATGTATATGCTTTAGGTGAAAAAGAAAATGGAGAACCATGGAAAATAGGTATACAAGACCCTTTTGAGATTGCAGGAAATTATATGGGAATATTAAATGTTAAAGATAGATCAATAGTAACTTCAGGAGATTATGAAAGATATTTTGAATATAAAGGGAAAAGGTATCATCATATTATTGATGCTAAAACTGGATATCCTTCAGAGAATGAAGTCTCTGGTATAAGTATAGCATCAGATAAGTCTATTGATGGAGATGCTCTTTCTACTGCATTATTTGTTTTAGGTGTTAATGAAGGGACTAAATTAGTAAACCAAATAGAAAATATAGATACAGTATTTATTACTAAAAACGATGAGGTAATTATACAGGAGAAATTACAGGATGAGTTTACATTAAAAAAAGGCAATTTAAAATTAATAATAAATCCATATTAATAATCCTTATTAATATGGAATAAAACCCACCTTTTATAAATATCATAATAGTAGATTAAGGTGGGTGATTATATGTATAAAAGAAGGAGTGCCACTAAATATAGAGGTGTTTTAAATTTTTTAAAAAGAAGGCTCCATTATAAAAAGAAAATAAACCAAATCATCTGTGTCCTGATAATTTTAATTTTAATATTTATTCTTAAAAGATTAAACAATAATTTATCGTCTAATATAATACAAATAATTGATAATAGTATAAGATATGATTTCAGCATAAAAAAAGATGGTAGGGTAATCTTAGATTATGGCAAGAAACTATTAATATTACCAGAGAAGGCTTTGTCTGTAATAAATCTAAAAAATAACCCTAAATATTTGCCACCAATTGAAGGAGCTATATATAATCCATTTGGTCAAATAAAATACTTAGATGGAAGTACTTCTTTTAATGAAGGAGTAGATGTTATACCAAAAGAAGGAAAAGAACCAATTTCTATTGAAGAAGGTATTGTTAGAAAGATTGAAGATAAAAAAACTAAAGGTTATTTTATTAGTATTGAACATCAAAACATGACAACAGTTTATGGCTATTTAGTATCTGTTTATGTAACAGAAGGAGAAAAAGTGGTACAAGGCACTAAAATAGGCAGTTTAGGGACTAATAAAGATGGAAATAAATATTTGCATTTTGAGATTTGGGTAGATAATAGGCCGGTAGATCCATCAAACTATGTGAATTTTAGTCAAAAACTTTAAAACTGTCAATTAGATGGTTTTAATTTTTTGTCATTATCGTAATATAGGAGAGATAATAGTGAATTACATTTTTATAGATTCAAAAGATGACATTGAAAAGGTGGGAATTGTTGAAGAAGGTCAGCTTGTGGAAATTTATACCAATGAGGAAGATAATAGAAAACAGGCAGGTAATATCTATAGAGGGAAAGTAGTCAATGTACTTCAGGGTATGGAAGCGGCATTTGTTGATATAGGTAAAGGAAAAAATGCTTATCTATATGTAAAAGATGCCATGCCAAAGGACTTAATGTATAGGAATATAGAAATAAAAATTGATGATATAATTAAATGTGGGGAAGATGTAATAGTTCAAGTATTAAAAGAATCTTCTGGGAACAAAGGTCCTAAAGTAACTACTCATATCACATTACCTGGAAGATTTTTAGTTCTCAATCCCTTTTCAAATAAAATAAACATATCAAGAAAAATAAATGATATAGAAGAAATTGAAAGATTGAAAGAAATAGGTATAGAAATGCAAAGGGAGGATATGGGACTTATCTTCAGAACTAAAGCTTCAGGAGTAGAAAAAGAGTTATTATTAGATGAATATAATATGCTTGTAAATATATATAAGAAAATTGAAAGGGAGAAAAACTTTTTACCTTGTCCTAAATTAATATATAAGGAAATGGACTTAGCTCATCAAATAGTTAGAGATGCCTTTAGCGATAAAATTCACAAGATAATTATAAATGATAAGGATAAATATAATAGCTTATTAGGTTTCCAGGATATAATATCTCCTAATTTAAATGAAAAGTTATTTTATGATACGGATTTTGATATATCATTTCAAGAAAATATTCAAAAAGGAATACAGACTGCATTAGAGAGAAAAGTGGCTTTGAAAAGTGGAGGCTATATAGTAATTGATGAAACGGAGGCTTTAACTGCTATAGATGTTAATACAGGTAAATTTATAGGTAGTAAAAGTCTAGAAGATACTGTGGTTAAAACTAATTTAGAGGCAGCTGAGGAAATCTCTAAACAGATTAGGCTTAGAGATATTGGGGGAATTATTATAATAGATTTTATAGATATGAAAGCTAAAGATGATATAAAATTGGTTTTAGATAAATTGGAAAAAGGTTTAAGTTTAGATAGAAACAAAGCAAATATAATTGATATTACCAAATTAGGATTAGTGGAGTTGACTAGGAAAAAGGTTAGAAATAGTCTTGGTACCAATTTTATAAAAAAATGCCCATATTGCAATGGGAAGGGCAAAATTTTAGGCCTTTGATATAAAGTTAATGATCCTATTCACTAAATACTGCCAATTAATTATTAGCTGGGATTAAATGTATCGGGAATATCATTTTTAGGAAATGGATTTTGATCCATTTCGGCTGGTCTATGGGTCCTAGCTTTACCAGATCGTATAAAATTGGTTAAATCAGTATTCAATTCATTTGCCATTTCTAATTTCATTTCATCAAGAGCTTTTTTAGCATTTATATCTGGTTGTTTTTTCATTTTATTCACCTCTATTTTATATATACAACTATTTTGTTACCAATAACGATTTTAATACCAGGTAAAAAATGAAAGTTTACTTGTTGGTATTGACAAATCACTAGAAATCTGGTAAAATTTTTGTCTGTAGGTAGCCGCTCAGTATGGGTATTAAAGCATAGTCACCTAATATTGGCGAGACTGGTTAGAGGAGGTGCAATTTTAAATGTATGCTGTAATTGAAACAGGTGGAAAACAATATAAAGTTCAAGAAGGAGATACTGTATTTGTTGAAAAAATCAATACAGAAGAAGGGGAAAATATAGAATTACCAAAAGTTCTTCTTATCTCAAAAGAAGATGGTTTAGTAGTAGGAAAGCCTTATATTGAAGGGGCAAAAGTAGAAGCAACTGTATTAGAGCAAGGAAAGATGAGGAAAATTATCGTTTTCAAATATAAATCTAAAAAGAATTATAAGAGAAAACAAGGACATCGTCAGCCTTATACAAAATTACAAATTGGGAAGATTGTTGGTTAATAGGATGATAAAAGTAATAATATTTATAAACAAGGAAGGTTATATTGGAAAATATAATATTTCCGGACATGCAGGCTATGATGCCAAAGGTAAGGATATAGTATGTGCAGCTGTTTCAGCTCTTGCACAAACTACCTTAATTTCTTTAGTAGAAGTTTGTGGTATTGAAGAGAATCAAATTGAGTATTTTATAGACGAAGAAAAAGGTATATTGGACGTAAGTATACCCCAAATAATAGATATAGATACTAGGGATAAAACGGAAGTTGTTCTTAGAACTTTAGAAATAGGAATCAAATCTATACAAAAAAGTTACCCAGAGTTTATAATTCTCGAATATGGGGAGGTGTAACAAGATGATAAAATTAAATTTACAACTATTTGCTACTAAAAAAGGAGTAGGTAGTTCTAGAAACGGTAGGGACAGTCAAGCTAAAAGATTAGGTGTAAAAAGAGGAGATGGCCAAACTGTTTTAGCAGGCAATATTATCGTAAGACAAAGAGGAACAAAGATTCATCCAGGTAATAATGTAGGCAAAGGAAAAGACGACACTTTATTTGCTAAAGTGGACGGTGTAGTTAAATTTGAAAGAAAAGGTAAAGATAGAAAACAAGTTAGTGTTTATGCAAGGGAAGAATTAGCATAGATTTCTAAAGCTTACCATATTTGGTGAGCTTTTTTTGTATTTAATTAAATTTCTATGGAAAACTACCAATAATGTTAACAATAAATAATTAATATAATTAAAATTTTATAGTTAAATTTTAATTTGAATAATTGACAGTACATTATAAATTGGTATAATAAAAATACTGACAATAGAAAAGATCTATAATAGAGGATGATAATGATATGTTTATAGATGTAGCAAAAATTAATTTAAAAGCTGGTAAAGGCGGAGATGGAGCAGTAGCTTTTAGGAGAGAAAAATATGAACCTGCTGGAGGTCCTTTTGGTGGAGATGGAGGCGATGGAGGTAATATAATTCTGGAGGTTGATGAAGGGATAAGGACTTTAATGGATTTTAGGTATAGATCTCATTATAAAGCTGAAAATGGTGAAAATGGTAAGACAAAAAAACAGTTTGGAAAGAAGGGACAGGATCTAATATTAAAGGTACCCTTGGGAACTTTGGTAAAGGACATAGATACTAACGAGATAATAATAGATATGAAAGATAAGGATCAAAAGTTTGTTATTGCCAAAGGAGGTAAAGGAGGAAAGGGTAATGCTAGATTTGCTACAGCAACAAGACAAGCGCCAAGATTTGCTGAGCCCGGTACCAAAGGAGAAGAAAGAACAGTTATTTTGGAATTAAAATTATTAGCAGATGTAGGGCTTATTGGGTTTCCCAATGTTGGAAAATCAACAATATTGTCAATTTTATCTGAAGCAAAGCCTAAGATTGCTAATTATCATTTTACCACTTTAAAACCAAATTTAGGTGTAGTACGAGTCGATGAAGAGCAGAGTTTCGTTATGGCAGATATTCCAGGGCTAATAGAAGGTGCTCATGAAGGTGTTGGATTAGGGCATGATTTTTTAAGGCATGTAGAAAGAACTAGGGTTTTAGTCCATGTATTGGATACTTCTGGTTTAGAGGGTAGAAATCCTATAGAAGATTTTTATAAAATAAATGAGGAATTGTTCCAATATAATTCTAAACTTTCTGAAAAACCTCAAATAATTGTAGCTAACAAGATGGATTTGTCTCAGTCAAAAGAATGGCTAATAAAGATAAAAGAAGAGTTTGAACCTAAAGGATATAAGGTATTTCCTATTTCCGCTGCAACTACGGGTGGTGTGGATAAGCTAAAGTTTGGTATATGGGAAGTCTTATCTAATATAGAAACTCAATATGAAACTTTTGATAAAGAAATGGATATTACCTTTGAAAAGCCTAAAGAGGAAGGCATTATCCTGAAGAAGGACAATGGAAAATATATTATAGAAGGACCATTCATAGAAAGATTGTTATATTCAACTAATTTTGATAGTATTGATTCTTTAAGATATTTTCAAAATGTTATGAGACAAAAGGGAGTTGTAGAAAAGTTACAAGAATTAGGTATTAAAGAAGGAGATTCAGTATTTATTTGTGGATATGAATTTGAATATTTTGATTAAAGTGGAGGATTTGTTGTCAAAATGGACTGCTTAAATTGTGGTAACTGTAAAGAAAATCAACCAACATACTATTGTTTAGCTAAAAATGAAGTTCTAATTAATAAAAATTACAAACCTGAAAAAAGGGTAAGAACTGGTTGGAAAAAAGGTAGTAAAAACTATGAATATTATAGAAGACAATCTAGAAAAGAAATTGAGATTTAAAGTGAAGGAGTGTATTAATTGCTAACTGGAAAACAAAGAAGTTACTTAAAAGGTATGGCAAATAATATGGATCCCATATTTCAACTTGGAAAGAATGGGCTAACAGATAATTTTATTAAGCAAGTAGAAGAAGCATTAGAGGCAAGGGAAATAATAAAAATAAAGGTATTAAATAATAGCCCTTTAGATGTAACGGAAGTGGCTAGTGATTTAGCAGAGATGACAGATGCAGAATTTGTTCAGAGTATAGGTAACAAGTTTGTATTGTATAGGGAGTCAAAGGAAAATAAAAAAATTTCACTTCCTTAAATATATAGACATAGATAAACTTCAGGGATAAATGCTCTGAAGTTTATCGATTAAAATTTGACTGGAGGGAAATTCTTTGGATAAGGTAAAAGTGGGTATTATGGGAGGAACCTTTGACCCTATACATAATGGGCATTTAATATTGGCAGAACATTCTAGAGTTGTTTTTGGTCTAGAGAAGGTGTTTTTTATACCAACAGGGAAGCCACCTCACAAGGAGGAAGATATATCATCTATGAATCATAGATATAATATGACCTTATTAGCCATCAATACAAATCCATATTTTTATTTATCTTCTATAGAAATACAAAGAGAAGGTACTACATATACAATAGACACAATAAAAAGTTTACAATCTAAATATAGAAATACTGAATTTTACTTTATTATAGGTTCTGATTCCTTTTATAATATACATAAATGGAAGAATTATAAGGAGCTATTAAGCCTATGTAAATTTATTGTAGCAAAAAGACCGGATATGGATGATGGGAGATTGGAGGATAGAGTCAAAGAATTTAATAAAAAATACAAAGATTCTATCTATATATTAGAGGCACCTCTTATAGATATATCTTCTACTAGGACTAGAGATAGGATTAAGGATGGATTATCTATTAAATACTTGGTTCCAGAAGCAGTAGAGTTTTATATAAAGAAGAACAAGCTATATGATTAATAGGAGGCTTTCATGATAGGAACATGGATGCACGATAAATTAAAGAAAAATATTGGACTTAAAAGGTATAATCATTCCATAGGTGTTATGAATACGAGCATAGAGCTAGCTAAACACTATAACTGTTCTGTAGAAAAAGCTGCATTAGCTGGATTTTTACATGATTGTGGGAAGCTTCAGGGTGAAAAAAACTTGTTGAAAGTTGCTAGTAACTTTGATATAATCCTAGATAATGTTATGAAAAATAATAAAGAACTTATACATGGAGTATTAGGAGAAGTATTGGCTAAAAAAGAATATAATGTGATGGATGAAGAAGTTTTAAATGCAATTCGATTCCATACAACTGGACGGGAAGACATGAGTTTATTAGAAAAGATAGTATATATAGCTGATGTTATAGAACCTGGTAGAAGCTTTAAAGGAGTAGAAGAAATAAGAGAATTAGCATATAGGGATATCAATAAAAGCATTTTATATTCAATGGATAATACCATAAAGTTTATTGTGGATAGGGGCAGCTTAATGCATTTAGATACAATTAAAGCAAGAAATCAGTTAATAATTCTATAGAGTTTGGAGTGAAGTCCGATGAAGAAGACATTTTTTAAAACTTTTTTTATATCAATTATCGTATTTTCAGTGGTATGGAGTGGATTTATATATAAAACCGTTATTAAGGCTGAAGGAGAAGAGGAAGTATATCAGGAAACTTTTATGGATAGATTAGTTGATGGGAAAGATGATATTATATTTTTAGTACTAGGTGTAGATTCAAAAGATACAAGCAAAAACTCTAAAACTAGATCGGATACTATGATGTTGTGTAGAGCAGATAAATCAACTGGAGATATATCTATACTTTCAATACCTAGAGATACAAAGACTCGCATAAGGGGTAGACAAAATGAAGAAAAGATCAATCATGCCCATGCTTATGGTGGACCAGAATTATCAGTAAAAGCTGTAAAGGATTTACTTGGAATAGACTTAGAATATTATGTTAGGGTAGACTATAATATAGTGAAGGAATATGTGAATCTTATAGATGGAGTAGATATATATGTTCCTATGGACATGAAATACAGTGATCCTGTGGCAGATCCACCTTTATATATTAATCTAAAAAAAGGACAACAAGTTTTATATGGGGATGAGGCCCTTCAATTTCTAAGATTTAGAAAGGGGTATGCAAATCAAGATTTAGGTAGAATAGAGGCTCAACAACAATTTGTAAAATCAGCTATAGAAAAGACTTTAAGACCAGAAAACATAGTAAATATTCCACAGATGATAAAATCTTATTATGATTATGTAGATACTAATATACCCTTAGATATTATAATGAAATTTGGCATGAAAGCCAAAAAATTCAGCACTCAAGGAATACAAATGGCAACATTGCCAGGTGAGGGAGAATATATTAATGGGGTGTCCTATTTTATACCTGACAAAGAAGAAAGTGACAGATTAGTTAAAACAATGTTTACTGAACAGAGAACAGTTGAAAGTTTTAGTGATGATGGCAATGAAGTTAATTAAAACATCAGGAGGTAATTTAGTGAAGGAAGTTGATAAAAGAGTATCTATAATTGCAAAAGCTTGCAATGATAAAAAAGGATTTGATATAAAGGTATTAAATCTTATAAAGCTAACGCCTATTGCCGATTACTTTATAATAGTAAGTGGAAATTCTACTGCTCAAGTAATGGCAATTGCAGATGAAGTTGAAGAAAAAATGGTAGAAGCTGGGTTTCATCCATCTGGTAAAGAAGGGTATAGAAGTGGGAGATGGATATTGTTGGATTATGGAGATATAGTCGTTCATATTTTTCATAGAGAGGATAGGGAGTTTTATAATTTGGAAAAGTTATGGGCTGATGGTGAAGAATTACTATTAAGTGATATGTTTTAATCTCATTTTTGAAAAATGAGATTATTTTCATATAAATATATTTTAAAACAAGGGGTGAAACTATGAAATTAAAAATGATATCAACAGGTAAAGCACCAAGTGCAATAGGACCTTATTCTCAAGGAGTTAAAGGAAACAACATGGTGTTTACATCTGGTCAACTTCCTATAGTACCCGAAACAGGAGAATTATTAAAGGGAGATATTGAAAAAGAAACAAAACAATGTTTGGAGAATGTACTAGCAATATTAGAAGAAGGTGGAGCTACACTAGAAGATATAGTTAAGGTAACTATATACATAACAAATATGGATAATTTTCCACTAGTAAATGGAATATATGAAGAATATTTTAATGAGC